>CAWWCX010000186.1:0-7937 GCA_963935445.1 uncultured Roseibacillus sp. | reverse complement strand
CACTGCATATCGTCGGCAGCGTCAGATGTGTATAAGAGACAGGACAATATCTTTATCGTGAAGGGCGGTGTGGTTGCCACCCCGCCCGTTTCCGACGGAGGGCTGGATGGGATCACGAGGGGAGTGATCTTTGAGCTCGCCTCTCAATTGGACCTGGTCATCCGGGAGCGGACAATGACCCGTTTCGATATCATGACGGCGGATGAGTGTTTTCTGACGGGAACGGCCGCCGAGGTAATCCCAGCAGTGGAACTCGACCACCGGCCTATTGGAGACGGGACTCCGGGTCCGGTGACGGGGCGATTCATTGAAGCGTTTCGCTCCCTGGTCCGGAATTCGGGCACTCCCATCGAGGAGGCGTAAATCTTGCTTTTTATTTCGAATTCGCGGGGAGCTGCAGTAAGGTTTCCCCGGATGGAGTGCGATTTCTGCGACAAAAAGGCCACCGTTTTCCTGACCCAGCTGGTGGAAGGGGAGATGAAGAAGATGTGCCTGTGCGAAGAATGCGCTGAGGAGAAGGGAGTTACCGATCCGACCGGATTCTCACTCGCCGATTCAATCCTGACGGGGGGAGGAGCAGCGGACCAAGGTCAGGCCGTGACACTACCGGAGGAAGGAACGCCCTGCCCGGTTTGTGGATTCACCTTCAACAAATTCCAGCAGGTCGGTCGTCTGGGGTGCAGCGAATGCTACCAGACCTTTCAGGATGACATAGGGCGCCGTTTGAAGGGAATGCACAAGGGAACGCTCCACGTTGGACGCGTTCCCGAGGGGCTTCTGGAGGCGCATGCGCGCCAGCAGCGGCTCGATCAGCTGCGGGATCGGCTGGAAAAGGCCATAGCGGCGGAGGATTACGAGGAAGCGGCCGGGCTACGCGATGAAATCCAGGAGATCCAGACAAGTGTAGCGACGCAGCCATGATGCGCTTCTCGACGCTTCTCAAGCACCCTGCTGATTGGATGACCGGGACTGCGGAGGGCACCGGTGTGGTGCTGACCAGCCGGGTGCGTCTCGCCCGCAATCTGCGGCTTGAACCGTTTCCCGGATGGGCCACCAAGGAGCGGAGGGTATCCGTGCTGGAACGCGTTAAGCCAGAAGTGGAGGCGCTGGTGGAAATGAAGGATGGGTTTTCTCAGGAACTGGACGGGTTAACCTCGCTGCAGAAGCAGGTCCTCGTTGAGCGTCACCTGATCAGCCGGGAGCAGGCGGCCCGGGGGGAGGGAAGTGCGGCAGTAGTCAATCGCAAGCAGGCGCTCTGCCTGATGATCAATGAGGAAGACCATCTGCGGATGCAGGCGATCCGACCGGGACTCGCTCTCAGCGAAGCCTACGAACTGGTCTCTGGCGTTGATGGAAAGCTGGAGGACAGTCTGGAATTCGCGTTCGATCACGAACTGGGCTATCTGAGCGCCTGCCCTACCAATCTGGGGACGGGGATGCGGGCCTCCGCGATGCTCCATCTTCCCGGGCTTGTCCTCAGTGACCAGATCGGCCAGGTCCTTCAGGCGGTTGGCAAACTGCAGCTTGCGGTGCGTGGTTTTTTTGGTGAGGGCACCGAGTCCCTTGGCAACCTGTTCCAGGTGTCCAACCAATCCACTCTGGGCGAGAGTGAAGAGACGATAATCAGACGCCTTGAGCGTGTCATCGGGCAAGTAGCCTCCCACGAGCGGAACGCGCGGTTGAAGCTTTTTGAGGATGATGCGGATATGGTCTTCGACCGGGTTGGACGGGCCTACGGAACTCTTCGTCATGCTTACGTTATTGCCTCAAAAGAGGCGCTCAACCTGCTGTCTCTCTTGCGGTTGGGTGCAGAGTTGGAGTTCTTCCCGGCGGAAGCCGTGAGGACCTGTGACTCTCTGCTGATGGAGATCCAGCCAGCTCACCTGCAGTTGCACTCCGGCAAGAAGCTCACACCTGAGCAGCGTGACGCTATCAGGGCCGAAATTATCCGGACCCGGTTGCAATCGCTCGATCCGCCTGATATGAATAGGAAACAAGCGGATGAAGAGTGGGAGACTCCACCCGATACCATTGCTGACCTATGAATAATTTTACTCCCAGAGCGCAACAGGTCCTGGCGCTCGCGAGGAAGGAAGCAGACCGGTTCAATCACAACTATGTGGGAACTGAGCACCTGCTGCTTGGACTCATCAAGCTGGGGCAGGGTGTAGCAGTCAGCGTCCTGGAGCGAATGGGCCTGGACCTCGAATCTGTCCGGATGGAAGTGGAGAAGCAGGTCGGAACAGGACCGGACCAGAAGGTGACAGGAAACATTCCTTACACACCGCGAGTGAAAAAAGTTCTCGCCCTTGCAAACAAGGAGGCGAAGGCGCTGAATCATTCCTACGTAGGAACCGAGCACATCCTTTTAGGCCTCCTGCGGGAGGGTGAGGGAGTCGCTGCTCGGGTGCTCCAGACTCTCGATGTCGACATTCAGCGGACTCGCAATGAGATCCTGGCGGAGATTGATCCAAACTTCTCTCCGGAAGAGCCAGAGGATGAGTTCGAAGGCTTCGAGGATGAGGAGGAGGCCATGGAGGGAGCCCCGGGTGAGGGCAAGACCAAGACGCCTGCCCTGCGGGCCTTTGGCCGGGATCTCACCAAACTGGCCCGGGATGGCGAACTTGATCCTGTGATCGGGCGCGAGACGGAGATCGAACGTGTGATCCAGATTCTCTGCCGTCGGACGAAGAACAACCCGGTCCTTGTCGGAGAAGCTGGTGTCGGCAAGACCGCGATCGTGGAGGGTTTGGCGCAAGAGATCGGGAGTGGGAACGTGCCGGAAATTCTTCGTGAAAAGCGGGTTGTCACCCTTGACCTGGCCCTGATGGTGGCAGGGACCAAGTACCGCGGACAGTTTGAAGAGCGGATCAAGGCCGTCATGGATGAGATTCGTAAGGTCAAGAATGTCATTCTCTTCATCGACGAGCTGCACACCATCGTAGGAGCCGGGTCAGCGGAGGGCGCAATGGATGCGTCCAACATCATCAAGCCGGCCCTGAGCCGTGGCGAATTGCAGTGTGTGGGGGCCACCACCCTTAACGAGTATCGCAAGTATATCGAGAAGGACGCTGCTCTTGAGCGGCGATTCCAGCAGGTCAAGGTCGAGGAACCCTCGGTCGAGGATGCGATTGCCATTCTGCAGGGGCTTCAGGACAAGTATGAGCAGCATCACAAGGTGCGCTATTCTCCTGAAGCGATCGAGTCCTCGGTGCGTCTCACTTCTCGTTATCTCACGGGGCGCTTTCTGCCGGACAAGGCAATCGACGTTCTTGACGAGTCCGGGGCCCGTGCGCGCATCGGGACCCTGACCCGGCCGCCTGAGATCAAGGGTCTGGAGAGAAAGATCGAGGAGATCAACAAGGAAAAGGTGGGGGCCATCAACTCGCAGGATTTTGAAAAGGCCGCGGCCCTCCGGGACACCGAGAAACAGACGAAGAAGGAGCTCGAGGACCTGATCGACTCCTGGAAATGTGAGAGTGAGGAGAAAGTGGTGGACGTCGAAGATGACGACATCATGGCCGTGGTTGCCAAGTGGACGGGGGTGCCTCTTCAGCGCATGGAAGAGAAGGAGACAGAGAAGCTTCTCCGTATGGAAGACGACCTCAAGGAGTTCGTCATCGGGCAGGATACCGCGGTGGTAACGATCTCGAAAGCGCTTCGTCGTTCGAGGGCTGATCTCAAGGATCCCCGCAGACCGATCGGGAGCTTCCTCTTCCTCGGTCCCACGGGGGTGGGGAAGACATACCTTGCGCGCAACCTGGCCGAGTTCATGTTTGGTGATGCAGAGGCGCTGATCCAGATCGACATGTCGGAATACATGGAGAAATTTACCTCCAGTCGTCTCATCGGTTCTCCGCCAGGGTATGTCGGCTACGAGGAGGGCGGACAGCTTTCTGAGTCGGTGCGACGGCGTCCTTACTCAGTTGTTCTCTTTGACGAAATCGAGAAGGCTCACCCGGATGTCATGAATCTTCTCCTCCAGATTCTGGAAGAAGGCATGATCACCGACAGCTTTGGTCGCAAGATTGATTTTCGGAACACGATTATCATCATGACCTCGAATGTCGGGGCGCAGAGCATCAAGCGCCAGACTTCCCTGGGGTTCAGTGCCATGAACGAGGACGAGGCCGACTTCGATGGCATGAAGGACAAGATCATGGACGAGGCAAAGAAGCATTTCAAACCGGAGTTCCTTAACCGGCTCGATGACCTGGTGGTCTTCAAGATGCTTGAGAAAGAAAGTCTCTCGGCCATCGTAGACCTCGAAATCGACAAGCTGCTCGAACGGCTCAGGGAGAAGGAAATCGAACTGGAACTGGACAGCTCGGCCCGCGATTTCCTCATTACGGAGGGCTACGATCCGAATTTCGGGGCCCGTCCGATGCGCCGCGCGGTAGAGCGTCACCTGGAAGATCCTCTCGCCGAGGCCTTGCTTCGCGGCGACTTCAAGCTCGGAGACCTTGTGGCCGTGAGCCATGAGGAAGAGGCCAAGGTGCTGTCCTTCGAGGCGAAGCCCTCCAAGTCGGAGCCGGACGAGGCTGAGGTGACAGGCTAAAAAGGTGCAGGGCTGGTCAGTGCCCGCCGGGAGGGCAAAGCAGAGGAAAGATCGAGCCCCCTGCAATTCAGGCCGGCTGTTGCTGCTCCTGAGTCTGGGATTGGGGAGGAGTCGGCTCGCCTTCCTTCAGGGTTGCGGTCGTTACCGCTTCCGGGGGGAGCGTAATTGAAAACCTCGTTTCTTGTCCGGGCGTGGAAGAGACTGATATCTCGCCACCGTGCGCCTCGACCCCCCGGCGAACGATCGAGAGGCCCAGTCCCGTCCCCTTGATCTCGACCTGGGAATGGTGCTTTTCCACCCGGTAGAATCTCCTGAAAATGAACGGGAGATCAGCAGCGGGTATTCCCACTCCATCGTCGAGAACCCAGATTTTCAGGACGTTATCATTTTCCACCCGCCACCCGAGTTCAATCTTGAGGGGAATATCAGGGTTCTGTTTGAGGGCGTTTTCGACCAGGTTGAACAGGATCTGTGTCCAGTAGAAACGGTCACCACGGAGGCAGAGTTCGGGATCGTTCTCGGCGAGCTTCACGGAAGCCCCCTGGGTCTGGATGACGGATTCGAGGCGTTCCAAAACGTCCTGTGCACAACTCTCAAGCGGGAAGGGCTTCACCTTCAGGGTGCTGGCCTCCCCGGATTCGAGACGGGAAATGATGAGCATGTCCTCCACGATCCGAGCGATCCGATCGCCGTGCTTACGCATGATCTTGAGGAATCGCAGGGAGGTCTCCTGATTGCCAAGGAGTTCCTCCTCGATGAGGTTTTCAAGGTATCCGTTGATAATGGCAAGTGGCGTGCGCAGTTCGTGGGACGCGTTGGCAACGAAGTCCTTGCGAACCTGCTCGGCGTGATATTCCGTGGTCGTGTTTCGAATAATGACCCGGAAGAGTTTGTATGGCGGGGTTGATCCGACAGGGCCGGCATCAACAAGCCACGCCGATTCCGCGGCTTGATTCAGGTTTCCCAGAGGCGACATTTTCTGGGTGAGGATTACCTGGTCGGTGACCGCTTCGCAGGTGGAGAGAGCGGATTTGACCGGATCGGCGAGGGCGCGATCGACAAAGACCTCGTCAAGGTGCTGGTCAAGAATAGTGCGCCCGGAGAACAATTCCTCCGCCGGTGCATTAGCGAAGCGAACAACTCCTTCATGATCGAGGAGCAGAAAAGGGTCGTTCAGGGCGTTGAGGAGGTCCTTGTTCTGGCGGTCCCGCTCAGCAAGGCCTGCGCGATATTCGTTTGCCAGTCGGGCCTTGTCCCCGGCAGATCGCCGACGCTCACCTGTAAGGCGCAGGATGGAAATCACGAGCGCAACTGCAAGCAGACTACTCAGAATACTGAGAATGGGAATGAGCATCAGTCCGGTTTGCGGCAACGATAGCCTACCCCGCGCACGGTTTCCAACATTCCCCTCCATTCTCCCAGTTTATTGCGCAGCCGCTTCATATGGGTATCCAAGGTGCGGCTGTGGACATTGTCGCTGTAGCCCCAGACGAGCCTCAGCAAGTCCTCGCGAGTTTGGGCAATACCCGGTTTCTCAGCGAGATGGAGGAGGAGTTTGAACTCGGTAATGCTCAATTCGACCTCCTCTTTGGCGAGATAGAACTTCAAGTTGTTCTTGTCGAAGCGCAAAACACCGCATTCGTATTTCACAGAGCTTTGCCTGTCCATGTATCGTCTCAGTACGGACTCCACGCGTAGGATCAATTCCTTCGGGCTGAACGGCTTGGTGAGGTAGTCGTCGGCACCCGCTTCGAGACCTTCAATCCGATCTTGAGTCTGGGCCCGGGCGGTCAGCATGATCACCGGAGTGTTGCTTGTGCGGGCGTCACGTCGCAGGTCCTTGAAGACCGAGAGGCCATCTTTACCGGGCAGCATGAGGTCGAGCAGAATCAGGTCCGGCTCCTCGGACCATGCCAGCTTGACTGCGGAGAGCCCGTCTTGGGCGACTACGGTCTGGAAACCCGCGCGGTCAAGTTTGAAGGCCACAAGCTCGGCCATGTCGGGCTCGTCCTCGACGATGAGAATTTTTGGCACTGGCAGTTGCATAACCCTCGCGAATCTCTGTCCACTACCGAATTAATGTGACGATTCCTTCACGAACGGGGGACGGCGGATCAGTCTTCTGACAGGCGGTGTTTGTCGTGCCAGGCATGGTAGACTTCCGGGGAGATTTCGGAAGGTTTGATTTCGCTCCTGCCTCCCCAGAAAACATTCGTATAGGATACCGGGATGCCACAATCCTCGAGGTGGCGGTCAATCGCGGCCTTATGGGCCAGGACGGTTTCCTTTTCCGTGCCGTGAACGACGCCCATGACGTTCACATTCCCGAACTGGGGCCCTCCTTCCCGCCAGTATGCGTGGGTCATGCAATGGTGGCGGCCGACTTCTCCGCCTGCCTCAACTTCCCGGCCTTCCGGGACGGCCCAGTGGAAGAGGCCGTTGAAGCGGGTCACCCGTTTTCCGGCCTGGGAAGGTTTGACGTGTTCCAGGAAGGTTGAAAACCGTCCAATCACCCTTTTCTCGTTCAGGGTGCGGGCCACTTCGAAAAAGCGGGAGAGGGAAACCCCCGCGATTTCAGCCCTCCGGTTCCAGGGGGTGTCCACAATCTCATCGGGGCGCAGCTCCTCCTTCATCGCAAGCAGAACCCTCCACTCCTCTGCCTCCAGTTCAACGGTGGCCGTGGTCATCATCCGGGCCGGTTCGTCAATACGAGCCCCGGGCTCGAGCCCTCTCCGGCGAACGTGCCCCACCCCGAGGGCGAAGAGGCCCTTTGCTGGCATCAGGAGAAATTCCTCTGCGCCAACGAGGCGCTTCAGCACGTCACCGTGCGCCTGCAGGGATTCGCCCTGGGGGACCTTGAGAGTGGTCCACAGGCGGTAGCCCGACCCTGAGACGTCTTCGTCGGTCGAGCGAATGACGACGTGTCCGGAGAACGGGTCGTTTCTGGCCATGAATTCGAAGGCGTCATTGAGCTTCTCCTCGGCAATCCGCCATGCCACCAGGGCGCCGTGTGCCAGCTTGGTGGCAAGCAGGGTCTGCCGAACGCGGCGGATGACGCCGGCCTCGAGCATCGCCTGGATTCGCTCAAGAACAGTCTCCAGGGGAACGCCGGAGTGCTCTGCGATGACGTGGAACGGTTGTTCCTGAAAGCCTTCCACGAGGTCTTCAGATACGGATAAGATGCGCGCGTTGATTTCCTCGTCGTGCTCGGTCGGAATACTCATTGAATTCGCGGGAATGGGCTGGGTAGCAGTGCGTATGCGCGGAATTTGACTCAGCAGAGGTCGCGTCGGCGATGTTAATCGGGCACAAATTTCTCGCGAAGGATTTCCAAGGCCGTTTCGCGGTCCGAAAGCCTCCCCTCAAGTTGTTCAACCTG
>CAWWCX010000185.1:0-7957 GCA_963935445.1 uncultured Roseibacillus sp. | reverse complement strand
TTCGAAGTGGACGTATGTGGCCCTGATTGGGTGATAGCCCGGACGGAAGACATGGAGGAAGATGCTGCGTTGGTGGGCGGTTGTCTGGTCGCCGAGGCGCTTTCCCCAGTTCGCAGGAAACCGGGCAGGGTGAAGATTAATCGCAGAGGAGGGAGAGGGGAAGCCGCATGTCTTCATTCTCTTCCTGAGCATCCGGTGGCCACGCCTCCAGGGAGTTCTTTGTGAGGTGTGCACTTCCTGCTTTTCCCGACGGGTGATATGAGGACATTGGGGCAATGCGCCACGCCATTCCTCTCCTGCTCGTGCTGATGTTTCCCGCCTCCCTGATAGCGGGGGAGCCCGATCGCGAATCCCTCTTTGACGGAAAGTCCCTGAACGGGTGGCTGGCGGTGGGGTCTGCGAAGTGGCGTGTGGAGAACGGAATGATCGTGGGAGGACAGGATGGCGACCCCAGGCGCAGTGGAATCCTGATGACAAAGAAGTCCTTCCGGGACTTCGAGTTGGAACTGGAGTTCATGATCGACGAACATGGGAAGTACAACAGTGGGGTCTATCTGCGGCATGGACCCGGAGCGCGCCGGCAGAGGGGCTATCAGGTCAATATCGGGAGAGGTGCGGCCCAGGAATACGTCGGTCTCCATTACAAGGAGTGGCTGGACAAGGGTGACGAGAAGGATGAAATCCGCAGGCCCCGTGCGTGGAACCACCTGCGGATCCGCGCGGTAGGTGGACATATCCAGGTCTGGCTTAATGGGACGAACATCGTGGACTTTACCGACCCTGATCCGCATCCCGACCATGTGGCGCCGGGCGTCATTGGTCTGCAGACCTACGGGGCGGAGGGTCACGCAGGCTGGGTGAAGTTCCGCAGCCTCTTCATTTCCGATCTTGTCCCGGTCGCCGGGGAGCAAGCACGGGAGAGGGCGAAGTAGTCCGTCCTGCCGGTACCGGGGCTATTTGCCGTTGCTGCCGGACCCGGGGAGGTCGACGCCGTTCGCACGGGCCCAAGCCTGCGCGGAGACCGCGTCCTGGCGCATCCAGACTCCGAGAGTGTGTTGCGTCATGCGGCCGCGCAGGCTCTCATTCTCAATGGTGGCAGCCCAGTTCACCGCAGTGGCAGGATCGTCGTAGGCGTGGGCTGCAGCCTTGGCCAACCCGGTCACTCCGCTGTCGTAGCTGTCACCTGCTGGTTGCTGGCCGAGCCACGTGGCAGCAGACTCGGGATCAGAGGTAGTCCAGTTCCACATCACGTGGCCCATGGCTTCCGCCTTGCCCGCGCTCTCTGGTTGGTTACCCAGCCAGGAGGCGGCCTCCCCCGGCTCCTGCTGGGCCCAGGTCCGGGCGATACTGGAAACGTAGGAGGGGCGTTCAGGTTCCGGGAGCTGGTCGAGGTAGGCGGCTGCCTCGGAAGGGGCGCTGGAAGCCCAGCTTCCGAACGCTTCCTGCAGAGGGCGTTCGCGTTCGTTTTCCGCGAGAGTGTTGATCCAGGCCATGGCTTCTCCCGGAGCCTGTTGGGCCCAGGCTCCGGCAATCTGTCCGAGAAGATCTGGCCGGTCGCCGGGGTCCATTTCCATCGCTACCGTAACGGCGCGCTGGGGATCGGACTCTAGCAATTTACTCACGATTCCCGACAGAGCGCCACGCCGTTGTTCGCTGGGAAGGGTGGTAGCCCAGCTCAGGGTGGCATCGGGGTCCTGGCGGGCCCATTGTTCGGCGATCGTTCGAGCCATCCACTGTCCCATCCATGGTTGCCCCTCAAGTCCACGACGAGGATCAGCGAGCCACTCCACGGCGCGCTCGGGATCGATGGAGGTCAGAGCGGCAAGGATAGCGGCGGCGGCCTCACCGTTCTGCTTGGCTGAGATCCGTCCGAGGCTGGCAAAGGCGGCGTCCGCATCCTCGAGTCCCCAGCGGGTCAAAAGCAGGTGAGCGAGAAGTTTTCCTTCCGTGTCGAGTTTTCCGGAACGGGAACGGAGGTCCTCGAGTGTTGCCTCGATCTGTTCGACCGGGAGATTGTTTACGAATGCGACAAGAGCGGCATAGCGGTCGAGTGGGTTGCGGATGGCGAGTGCTCCGGAGAGGGAGAGGTCCTCGGGATTCAGCTTGCGTGCAAGGTCTGTTCCCTCCGCGCCGGGGACGGAAGCTGCCCCGGAGCCAGCCGGTCTGTTCCGCGGCTGCTGGTGGGGTCTGCCGGGAGAGGGTTCCGGAGGCTGGTCCGTGGAATCATGTGACCGTTGTGAAAACTGCCAGGCATTGACGGCAACGGAAATGACGAGAGCTGTGATGGCGATGAAGAAGGACCGATTCATGGTTCAGAATCCGTTCTGGAGTGGAAGGAGCTACTAGCTTGGACTGAAAAAGGCCCTTAGAAAAGGCCCACGATCTGTCCCTCGTCATTGACGTCGATGCGTTCGGCCGCGGGGGTGGCGGGTAGTCCGGGCATGGTCATGATGCTGCCGCATACGAGGACGATGAACTCCGCGCCGGCGGCAAGGCGGACCTCCCGGATCTTGATGACGTGATTTTCGGGGGCGCCGAGGTAGTGAGGGTCGGTGGAGAAGCTATACTGGGTCTTGGCCACACAGATGGGGTAGTGGCCGTAGCCGTTCTCCTGGAGGCGCCTGATCTGTTTTCTTACCGCGGTGTCGGCAACCACGTCACTGGCACCGTAGATCCTGCCCGCGATCGCCACCATCTTCTCCCAGAGGGGGGCGCCGTCCTCGTAGAGAAGCCGGACATCGGCAGGTGACTGTTCGATCACCCGGACGACTGACTTCGCCAGCTCTTCCGCACCTGCTCCTCCGTGGGCCCAGTGATCGGCCAATACGAGTTCAACCTGGTGGTGAGCGAGTTTTCGTCGCACGAGATCGATTTCGGAGGTCCGGTCAAAGGAGTAGCGATTGATAGCGACCACGCACGGAAGGCCGAAATGCTCCCGCAGGTTACGCAGATGCCGTTCGAGATTGGCGAGGCCGCGCTCGAGAGCTTCCGGGTTTTCTTCTTCGAGTGAATTCAGATCAGCTCCGCCGTGAAACTTGAGAGCCTTGACGGTTGCCACGAGGACCGCGGCATGAGGACGTATGCCGGATTTCCGGCACTTGATGTTAATGAATTTTTCAGCCCCGAGGTCAGCCCCGAAGCCTGCTTCGGTCACCACATAGTCGGCGAGTTTCAGGGCTGCGCGAGTGGCCATCACGCTGTTGCATCCATGGGCTATATTGGCGAAAGGCCCTCCGTGGATGAAAGCCATGTTTCCCTCGAGGGTTTGAACCAGGTTTGGTTTGAAGGCATCCTTGAGAAGCGCTGTCATGGCGCCTGCAGCCCGGACGTCGCGTGCGAAAACCGGCTCGAGTGAGCGAGTGTAGCCAACGATGATGTTTCCGAGGCGTTCCTTGAGCTCGCTCAGGCTGGAAGAGAGACAGAAGATGGCCATCACCTCGCTGGCTACCACAATGTCGAACCCATCGCTGCGCGGAAATCCGTTGCCGGGTCCACCCAGTCCAACGGTGAGCTCCCGCAGGGCCCGGTCGTTCATGTCGACCACCCTTCTCCAGACGACCCGACGCTGATCAATGCCGAGGCGATTACCGTGGTGAATGTGGTTGTCCACCATGGCGGCAAGGAGATTGTTTGCGAGACCGATGGCGTGAAAGTCCCCGGTGAAATGGAGATTGATGTCCTCCATGGGAACCACCTGGGCGTAGCCACCTCCGGCAGCCCCGCCTTTCATGCCAAAGCAGGGGCCGAGGGAGGGTTCCCGCAGGCAGACTGCGGCTTTTTTCCCAATGCGGTTGAGGCCATCAGTCAGTCCGACGGAGGTGGTAGTCTTGCCCTCGCCGGCAGGCGTGGGGCTGATGGCAGTGACCAGAACGAGCTTGCCCTCCTGTCCGTTCTGAAGGGTATCGAGATACTCAAGCGAGAGCTTGGCCTTGTAGGGGCCATAGGATTCCAGTTGGCTGGCCGGGATCCCAAGTTTTTCCCCTGCGAGCGGAACGAGGGGTCGCAGTTCGGCACGCTGGGCGATCTCGAGGTCGGTGGGCATGGCCCTTATCTACGGGCAGGAAAGGTCTTGGCAAGATCTCCGGTAGTGCGGGTCGCGGGAGACAGGGGCTTGCGCTGTCCGGTGGCATTCTGCCGGTTTCCTCATTATCAGGGGGTGACAGCATGCCGGGAGGAGATTGCCCGTGGATGGGGATTTGGTCAGGATGCAGAATTCTCGCTGGGAAAAAGGCGGGTTCCGCGCAACCTTCGGTTGTGAAAGGGATCTTGAGAACGAGGGCAGATCTGCCCCTGCGGCTCGATGTTGCCGCGCCGGGGACTAATGATCTCACAGGCGTCAGGAATACCGGCAACGCCCCGGTCAGGAAGGACGGTTCGCCGTGGGTGCTGGTTGTGGCGCTGGCTATCCTGAATCTTCTGGCAACCCCGGCGGAGTCGGCTGCGGCCACGGTTGCGGGTCGGCCAAATGTTCTCTTCATCGCGATCGACGATCTGCGCCCGTTGCTGGGGTGCTATGGTGATGCGAAGGTGGTCACGCCAAACATTGACCGTCTGGCAGAAGGGGGAACCGTTTTCCAGAGGGCGTATTGTCAGCAGGCCGTGTGCAGTCCGTCACGAATGTCGCTGATGACGGGACGGCGCCCGGACACGACGCAGGTCTGGGACCTGGCAACCCATTTTCGGAAGGTGCTGCCCGGGGTGATTACTCTTCCACAGTATTTCAAGGTCCAGGGTTACCACACGCGGTCTATTGGAAAGATTTATCATGGGGGAGGAGCCCAGGCCAAGGATCCACCTTCCTGGTCGGAGGCCCCTCTCTATGATATTGCCCGTGATGCAAAGGTTCGTTATGCGACCCCGGAGAATCTCAAGGGGAAAGGACTCAAGAGGAGTGCGACCGAGGCGGCGGATGTTCCGGATGGAGCCTACATTGACGGAATGGTCTGTGATGCGGCTCTCGATGCACTGACGGATCTCAAGAAGAATGGAAAACCATTCTTCCTGGCCGTTGGCTTTCGCAAGCCGCACCTGCCTTTCTGCGCTCCGCGGAAATACTGGGAGCTCTATGAGCGGTCGCAAATTCCCCCGCGTGACTCGCACGGGCATCCCCGGGGAGCTCCCGAGGTAGCCCTGCGTAGCTGGAAGGAGCTGGAGGGCTACACCGATATCTCGAATGATGGGAGGATTCCGGATGCGAAAGTGGCCGAGTTGCGTCATGGATACTATGCCTGTGTAAGCTACGTTGACGCTCTGGTCGGACGTCTTCTTGAACGCCTCAGGAACCTCGACCTGGCTGAGAACACCGTCATATGTCTGTGGGGAGACCACGGCTTTCACCTCGGGGAGCAGGGGCTCTGGGCCAAGGCGAACAACTACGAGCTTTCGACCCGTGTGCCCCTGATTCTCTCTGTCCCGGGGCAGAAGAAACCAGGCGAGGCCTCCCAGGCCCTGGTGGAACTGGTCGATCTCTATCCTACCCTGGCGGACGTCTGCGGCCTCGACATTCCCAAAGGCCTGGAAGGAACCAGTCTTCGTCCTCTTCTGGACGAGCCAGGACGGGACTGGAAGTTGGCAGCGTTCAGTCAATACCCCCGGGCGTTCACGGGGACCCGGCACCGGGGACACAGTGACATCATGGGGTATGCGATTCGGACTGCCGGGCATCGTTATGTCGAATGGCGTGAATGGAAGACGCGCAAGGTGATTGCCCGGGAGCTCTATGACCATCAGGTGGATCCTCAGGAGATGCGTAACCTGCATGGTGAAGCCAGCTACGGGGAGGTCCTTAGGAGGCACAGGGACATCCTGGCTGCGGGCTGGCGAGGGGCCCGGCCTGCTGCAGCGGAGCAGGGCGCGCCTGGTGCTCCGTGAGGTCAGGGCAGTGCTGGAGCGAGGTGGTCTTGCGCCGGTCCATTGGGGCTGTCCTCGTGGCTTGCTCCAGCGGACAGGGGATGGTAGAGCCCGGTTCATGCTGCCGCTTCGCTGCCTGCTTGTTCTTTGGTCCTGCCTGACCCTTGCGGTATCCGCGTCATCGGAACCCCGTCCGAATATCATGGTCTTTGTCGTGGATGACATGGGAGTGATGGACAGCTCTGTTGCGTTCCTGACTGATGAAAAGGGTCAGGCCAGACGCTACCCGCTGAACGATTTCTATCGGACACCGGGAATGGAACGCCTGGCCGCCCGGGGAATCCGTTTCAGCCAGTTTTATGCCATGAGCGTTTGTTCGCCTACGCGGATCTCGATCATGACGGGACAGAATGCGGCGCGGCACCGGTCGACGAACTGGATTAACCCCGGGCAGAATAATGCCGGCCCCAACGGGCCTGACCGGTGGAACTGGGAAGGCCTCCGGAAAGGAGAGGTGACCCTGCCGGGTCTTTTACGGGGCAAGGGATACAAGACGATTCATGTGGGGAAGGCGCACTTCGGGCCCACCGGCAAGGAGGGATCCGAGCCGTTGAACCTTGGCTTTGATGTCAATGTGGGGGGAGCGGCCTTTGGCGCTCCGGGCAGCTATTACGGGGAGAAGGATTACGGACATGGAACACGGAGGGCCCACAACGCCGTGCCGCACCTGGGAAAATACCACGGATCCAAGACCTTTCTCACGGAGGCGCTGACGATTGAAGCCAAGAAGTGCGTGACGAAGGCCGTGTCTTCCAGGGAGCCGTTCTTTCTCCATCTGTCGCACTATGCAGTTCATGCTCCATTTGAGTCCGACCCTCGCTTTGCCCCCCATTACCGGGAGTCCGGGAAATCAAAGAATGCGCAGGCATTCGCTACCCTTGTTGAGGGCATGGACAAGTCCCTTGGGGACATGCTGGAACACTTTGAGAAGCTTGGCATTGCGGAAGACACTCTGGTTGTCTTCCTCGGGGACAATGGTTCAGATGCCCCACTGGGACATCAGCATGAGGTTGCATGCTCCGCTCCACTCCGGGGTAAGAAAGGGGCCCACTACGAGGGGGGAATGCGTGTTCCCTTCATGGCGGCGTGGGCGAAACCGAATGCTTCCAATCCACTTCAGAAGAAACTGCGGATACCGGCGGGAGTGATACAGCAGCAGGTCGCATCAGTTACGGACCTGTTCCCTACTCTCCTGGAATTGACAGGAGTGCAGGCGCCAGATGGCCATGTGGTGGATGGCTACCGCCTGCAGACCCTGCTTGCCGGTCAGGTCGACCGGGAGCGTCCGGAGCGATTCCTGATGCACTACCCGCATGGACGGCATCGCAGCAACTATTTCACGACGTGGCGGGATGGGGACTGGAAACTTATTTATCATGCCCTGCCCGGGGAGCGGACAACGGGAGGGCGTATCCAGTTCAAGGAGGGGCACTATGAGCTCTTCAACTTGAAGAGAGACCCGTTCGAGTCGACGAACGTGGCGAAGATTAAGCCCGCGGAACTGAAGCGGATGGTGCGAGGCCTGGCGAATGCCCTTGAGGAGCATGACGCGCTCTATGCGGTGGATAGCGGCGGAAGGGAGCTGCGTCCCGTAGTCCCCAACCCCTAGGGGGCTGCCGAGTGAATGACAAGGATGGCGAAGGAACGGGTCTCCCCGGCCTTCACATCTGGGATGACCCCCGTTGTTGCGAAACCGGTATTGATGACCTCGGAGAGTAATCCGGGCCTCCGCCCGTGGAGAATACGGTAGGTCGCCTGTGGGTCCTCGTGGCTTTTCCAGCTCAGGGCAAGGCCGCCGTCCCCGGATTGCTCCGCCGAGAGATCGCCTGGCGCGAGAAGTGAGAGGGCGGCAGGAAGAGCGGCGCGGAGACCAGCGGCGAGTTTCCTTGTCAGGGTGACGGAGGCAGTAGCGCCATCTCCCTTGATGGTAGGCACGAGAGAAGATCTGGATCCGGATGGGGCGATGGTTGTTTCAAAGGGAAGATAGATCCAATTCGGCCTGGTAGGCCAGCTCAGGCGGGAGGTGAGGCTGGTCTCGATTTCGACA
>CAWWCX010000184.1:0-7966 GCA_963935445.1 uncultured Roseibacillus sp. | reverse complement strand
AAACCCATTTCCGTCCCCTTGAGCCCCCCCGCGACCTTTCCCCTCCTCCGGATAGCCGGCACCCTTTTTTTTGCTCTCCTGCTGAGCGGTGCTGCTTCCTCGGCGCCTGTCATTTCCGAATTCATGGCGGCCAATCGCTCGACCCTTGCTGATGAAGACGGCGCATTTTCGGACTGGGTTGAGATCCATAATCCGGACACTGCTCCGGTCTCCCTCGGAGGCCACTTCCTCACTGACGATGCGGACGACCCGGTGAAGTGGGCGCTTCCGGCAGTGACCCTTCAAGCCGGGGAGCGCCTGGTGATCTTCGCTTCCAACAAGGACCGCCGGGATGCGGGAGGAGAGCTTCATACCAACTTCCGCTTGAACGCCGGAGGCGAGTATCTTGCCCTCGTTGCTCCTGACGGCATGACGGAGGTGAGCAGTTTTGCGCCATTCTTTCCGCCACAGTTCGATGACCAGTCCTTTGGGCTGGGCACCCCGGGCTCCGCTACCAATGTCGAGGTATCGCCGGTGTGGAACTTTCCGGAGAACTACAGCAATGTGGCCCTGACCGGAAGAGCCACCGCGACCGAGAGCGCGGGCGCGGACAGTTTTGACCTGACTACGGGAGCCTCGGGAACCCAGCTCTACATGTGGTTCGACTTCTCGAGTCAGCTTGGGCTTCTTTCTGCCGGAAGCACGGTGAGCTCCGCCACCTTGTCGTGGGGAGGATCTGTGCCGGCCACGGTCTTCGGAGTGCCAGCCCAGGCCTCGGAACTCGGAGTCTTTCCGGTCCCCGATGCCAATCATGGAATCGACAGCATCGCAGCTGACTTTTCTGGGAGGGACGTGGTGAGCTATTATGCGGCAAACAATCCTGTCGCGGAATTTACAGCGGTTCCCGGCCAGGCGCCGGTGGCAACCTGGGACATTGCTCCCCTGGTCCAGGGCTGGATTGACAATCCGCTTGCTGCGCGGCGAGGGGAATTGATGATTCTGAACAATTCGGGCCCCATCTTCATGGACTGGGAGCTTGATGGAGCGGGCAAGCCAGACCTCTCTCTCCAGGTCTCCACAATTTCCGATCCCAATGGTCCGTCCCTGTGGGTGTATTTTGACGATCCAACGCCGGGGCAGGACAACAGTGGAGGAGTGCAGAGCGGGCCCTTGTTCGGCGATGTGACTGAAGACCCGCCCCAGCCAGTGAGTGGTCCCCTGACCCTCAAGGCGGAGGTGACCGGGTCTGTCAATTCCATCTCCGGGGTGCAGCTGTTCTACCGGCGCATGTTCGGCGGAGAGCGTATGCTCACCATGGTTGACGACGGAAGCGGGGCGGACGAGATCGCCGATGACGGGGTGTATACCGCGGTAATTCCTGCTCATGCCATTGTCCCGGGGGAAATGGTGCGCTGGCGCTATGTGGCCTTCGATTCCGGGGGCAGCGAAACCCGGGAGCCGGCCTACCGGGACCCGGGCGATTCGCATCAGTATTTTGGGACAGTCGGGTATGATGCGACGCGGGAGAGTAACCTGTCGGTCCTGGAGTGGTTCATCGAGAACCCGGCTGGCGCCAACAACACCACCGGGACGCGGGGAGCGTTGTACTACCTGGGACAGTTTTACGACAATGTGTACTTCAACCGGCATGGGCAGTCGACGGGTGGATTCATCAAGAAGAGTTACAATATCGACTTCAACCGCACGCGACGGTTCCAGTGGTCTACCGATCCGGACATTCCCCGGGTGGCCGACATCGACCTTCTGACCAACTGGGCAGACAAATCAAAAGTGAGGCATCCGCTGGCATACGAGATCATGCGCGGAGCCGGGGTGCCGGCACACTTTGCGTTCACGGTGAGGGTGGAGCAGAACGGTTCCTTCTTCAGCGTGGCCGACTTTGTCGAGGATGGGGATGACCGCTACCTGGAGCGGGCCGGGCTCAACCCCGAGGGAGCCCTCTACAAGGCCTACAGCAATCGTCTTACCGGTTCGGCCAGCAGCGGGTTCGAGAAGAAGAACCGCAAGTTCGAGGATAACTCGGACCTGCAGGGCCTCATCGACAACCTGACTCTCAACGGGCAGGCCCGCCTCAACTATCTTTACGACCATATCGACATCCCCAAGTGCGTGAACCTGCTCGCGGCCAACTCGGTGATCCGGAACATCGATATGCATTCCAAGAACTGGTACATTTACCGCGATACGGGCAGGACCAACGAGTGGGCGCTGCTCCCGTGGGATCTCGACCTCTCGGGAGGCCGCGTCTGGAACAGGACGAACACCTATTTCGACAACCAGCTCTATACCAGCGGTCTGGTAGTGACCGGCAGCTCGATCCGTCTGGTCTCCCACATGTTCAGCGATCCCGGCATGCGCTCCATGATCATGCGCAGGATTCGAACCCTTGCCGATACCTACCTGCAGCCCCCGGGCACCCCCGTGCAAGAGAGGTGGTATGAGCGTCGGCTCGACGAGCAGGCGGCTCTCATAGATCCTCCCGGGATCGGGCCCTCCGACGCGCAGCGCGATTTCGAGAAGTGGGGGTCGTGGATCCAGGGCTCGGAGGCGGTGGCCAATGGTAGTTTCCGCGGGGCACCGGTGCCCTACACCGATCCCCATCCCGACGTGGAATCGATGGCGGAAGGAATTGCACGCTGGAAAACCGAGTACCTGCCGGGTCGTCGGGATGAGATCTACAACAACCAGACCGTTGGGAATGGGGGAGAGATTCCAGCGCCGCAGACCGGGTCGGCGGCGATGCGGTTCACCCCACTCGTCGAGGCCGGAGCCGCCTGCCACGCGCTGGTGCCTGAGAACGACGGGCTTGGTGTTACCTGGATCGGTGTTCCTGCCTTTGAGCCGTTTGACACCGCGGGCTGGAAAGCGGGTACGACGGGTGTGGGTTATGAGCGAGGGAGTGGCTACGAGGCACTCATCGGGACGGACATGGACACCGAGATGAGGAGCAACAACTCGGTCTACATCCGGATCCCCTTCACGGTGGCTGACCCCGGAGCCTTTGACAGGCTCGAACTGCGCATGCAGTGGGACGACGGGTTTGTCGCATTCCTCAACGGCACGCTTCTCACTTCGGACAATGCTCCGAGCCAGGTGGCCTGGAACTCGGCCGCGCTCAACGCCAACAACGAGGCGAGCGCGGGCAGCTTTGATGTCTATGATGTCAGCAATCGGCTCGGGGCCCTTGTAGCTGGGCAGAATATTCTCGCAATCCAGGGGCTTAACCAGGGGACGGGAAGCAGCGACATGATCATCCGTCCCGAGCTTTACGGGGGCGTTGAAGTGGAAGCGCCCCCGGGAGAGCCGATCATTGAATTCGGGACCATTGAATTTGCCCCCGTGTCCGGCAACCAGGACGAGGAGTTCATCGAGCTTCTTAATCCGCATGGTATCGCGGTGGACATCTCGGGCTGGACGCTCGAGGGAGGGGTGGAGTTTGCCTTCCAGGGAGGGACGGTGATCCCGGCGGGAGGCAGGCTTCATGTGAGTCCGGACGTAAATGCCTTCCGGGCCCGGGCGCAGAGTCCGAGGGGAGGGGAAGGGTTGTTTGTACAGGGTGGCTACGCAGGGCATCTGTCCAGCTTTGGAGAGACTGTAAGGCTCCATGATGCCTCCGGGAATCAGATCAGCTCTGCGAGCTATGCAGGGAACCCGTCGGACGCCCAGCGCTACCTCCGTGTTAGCGAGATCATGTACCACCCGGCCGATTCCGGTCTGGCCGAGTTCGTGGAACTGATCAACATCAGCGATGCGGTCTCGGTCGATCTCGCCAACGTGCGCTTCACGGAGGGAATTGAGTTTGACTTCAGTGGGTCGGCCATCACGTCGCTGGAGCCGGGGCAGCGGGTGCTTGTGGTGCGGTCCCTGCCGGCCTTCGAGGCCGTTTACGGTGCGGGTCTTCCGGTGGCGGGCACCTTCGCCAATGACACGGTTCTCAACAATGATGGAGAGACGCTCAAGCTGGAAGATGCCCTCAATGGGACCATTGCGGAGTTCCGCTTCAACGATGCGGCCCCCTGGCCGGAAGGGGCGGACGGGGAGGGGCGCAGCCTGGTATTGATCGCACCGGGCTCGGAATCTGATCCGGACGAGGCCGGGAGCTGGCGCGCGAGCGTGGCGCGAGAGGGGAATCCCGGATCCACGGATGCCCTCCTGCCCCCGGCCAATCCGCTCGGAGATGAGGACGGTAACGGGATTGCGGATCTCCTCGACTACGCGTTGGGCAACCATCTCGGAGAGGGCCCGCTGCCGATCCGGCTCACTCTGGAGGACCACGATATTGGCGGGCAGCTGATCTCCCTGCCCACGCTGACCTATTCCACGAGCCTGGGAGCGGAGGGGGCCCTGATTACGGTTGAGCATAGCCGCGACCTGTCCCTCTGGCAGGGGTCCGGGACCGAGGTGGTCGAAGAGATTCTCCGGGAGGATGGACGCTCCCTTGTGAAGGTGAGAATGACACCACCGGAAGGAACGGCCTCTCCCTTCTTCGTGCGGCTTCGGGTGGATGTGCGCTGAGACAGCGAGAAGGGGCGGTCGGCGCCGGCATGCTCAGGGCCGGTTTGCGGCGTGCCACTTCCGGACCTGTGAGAGGGTTGGTATTCCACGTATGGATTCCCGGACGTTGCCCTGCGCGTCCACGATTGCGCTTGAGGGAAGCACGGGGTTTTCGGCCCCCTGCGAGATCGCGAAGAAGTTGCGCACCGCAGCTCGGACCGCAGGTTCAGTCCCCGCGATCCTGTAGGCTGGATTCCACTTTTCGGAGTATTTCTGCAGCTTTGCGTCGTTGTCGGCGTCATCGACCGGGACGGCGATGACCTGAACCCCGTTTTCGGCAAGATGCTTCAAGTCAGGAAGGTGGCCGATGCAGGAGGCGCACCAGGTGGCCATGGTGGTATAGACCCGGACCGGGCGATCGTCCGCGGGACGGATGGGAAATTTTTCAAGGGCTTCCACTCGCGGGACAGATTTGGGGGAGCGGCGGTATACGGATCTCTCGAAGGGCTCCTGCGCGCGATTCTCATGCACCTTGAGCAGGGTGCCTTCCGGGACTGTTTCCGTCTTTGAAGTCTTTCCTGAAGGCCAGCGCACGATCACCTGGTCGACTTCCTTCCAGTCGCCGAGGCCAACAATCATGGTTGAGCTGTTCTGGGCGGCGAACCCCTCGCCACAGCGGTGTTCCCTGACGATGAGTTCCCCGCCCCGATGGAGTTCGACTCGTGCTCCGTATCCGTCGCGGTTGCTCCATTCGGAACTGCGTGCCGTCCTGTTTCCTCCCTCGAACTGGAGCGCGACCATGCCGGAAGCGTTTTCCGGGACAATCCGGGCCATGTCATTGTGGAACAGCTGGGCCAACGGGTGGTTGGCATTGACCGTGGCCACGTCGAGCCAGCCATCACGGTCGTAATCGAGCAGGGCGAAGGCACGGGCATCTGCCTCGGAGTCCATTCCGGAAATCGCGGAGATGTCAGCGAAGTCCCGCCCCCGGTCGCGATTCAGGAAGAAGTGGTTGCGCTCCCGGCCGCTGAGGGAGTGGACGGCCAGTTCGCCCTCCCGGATCTCGTCCCCGATGATCAGGCGCGAGTCGACGTCATCGCCTCCCCATTTTTCCGAATCGACCCGGGAGTCGGGCACGAATTCCCTGTCGGTACGCACGACCGTGCGCCAGAGGTTGCTTCACAAGTCCACGTCCGAGGCGACCTCCCGGGGAGCGGTGAAGTATCCACTCAGGGCGTAAATGTCGAGATCGCCATCGTTATCGAAATCGGCGAACTGCCCTCCCCAGGACCAGCCGGCCTCCGCCACCGCCAGTCCCGGGGGCTCGAGGGCAGAGACCTGCTCGAACTGACCTGTGGGCCCCTGGCGGTAGAGGACATTGCCCTCCGCAGACTTCACGTAGTCGTCATCGATTCCGTTGAACTGGGCGAGGATGCGGCGCCCGGCCTTGCTGTACATGTTGGAGACGTAGAGGTCCTGAAGCCCGTCGCCGTCATAGTCGCCGAAGCTCGCTCCCATTCCGAAGCCGTAGGTGTCGGCGCCGGCGGCGCTGGTCACCTCGATGAAGCCATCCGGGCCATCATTGCGAAAGAGGTTGTCCCGGGCAAAGTCGTTGGCGAGGTAAAGATCGGCATCGCCATCGGCATCGTAGTCCGCCCAAGTTGCTTGCAGGGTGTTCTCCCAGATGCCCACCAGATCGTTTTCCGGAGCGCGTTCGAAGCGTCCCTCGCCCCGGTTCACCCACAGGGAATTCGGTGGGCCAATCTGGTCGAGGAAATGATGATCGCTGCCGTTTTGCAGGCGCATGTACTGGGCGGCGTCCTCCCTCGAGAGAAAGCGTTCGGGCCAGGTCATGCCCGTGTTGCCGCTCCCTCCCCTTCCGCCCAGCCCCGGGTTGCTGTCTCCCAGGGCTTCCGGGCGGTAGGTGCAGATATAGAAATCCAGGAGCCCGTCGCGATTGTAGTCTGAAGCTGACATGGAAACCGCCAGGGATGGCAGCTCCTTCGTCCATGGGGCCCTGCTTTCGGTGAACCAGCTTCCGTTGTTCTCCAAGTAGAGGCAGCGTTCGACGCTCCGCCCGAGCAGGAGGTCCGAGTCACCGTCATTGTCAAAATCCGCAAAGATCCCGCAGGTCGAATTGCCCTCCACGGCAATCTCGCAGGCCCGGGCATCTTCCTCGAACGTGCCGTCGCCGCGGTTGCGCAGCAGGAGGTTCCTGCCCATGCGAACCATCACGTAGATGTCGTCAAAGCCGTCGCGGTCGATATCCACCACTGCGACAGAGGGCTTCTGGTTCATCGCGATTGGAGCGAAATCGTGTGACCTGGCCCGCCGTTTCCCACTGTGGTAGTATTTCACGAGCTCCTGCTGATGGATGGAACGGCGTGCCAGGCGGCGCTGGGATGGATCGGGCAGGGCGGAATCGAGTTGGTCCGAAAAGAGTGCTCCTCCGGCGCTTGTCCTCAGAAGGGCGGACTTGGTATGCCACGCAGTGATCTGCCAGGTCGAGGGCGTGCCCGTCTGCTGCCATCTCAGGACGAGCTTGCCGGCAAGGCCGGCCTTCCCGCCGGAGTGGAGCTGGGCGGAGGCCCCGAACTTTACGAGGGTTTCGAACTCATCCTGGCCGACAAACGCGCCGGTTATGATCTTGAAGCTGGCATGATCAAGGAAATCGATGTCGTCGAACAACCCGGACCAGAGCGAGAGGTCCTCCCGCACAATTGTCTCCGACTCCGGGGCGAGTTCCAGTTTCCGCCCGGTGACGATCGAAGTGCGTCCTGCCTCCTCACCACTTGCGAGCTTTTGCTCTTTCTTCAGGCCGGTGACCGTCACGCGGGGAGCGAAGAGTTCACGTGCACCTCCGGAGGGGAGCCTGAGGTTCAAGGCGCTTCGCGTGAGCTGATCCAGCCCCGGTGTCAGCTCCAGGATCAGTTCCTCGCTGTCGACGACCTCGCGGATCAGTTCCTCCGAAGGGCCTTCGCCCTTTTCTCGCCATGGCGGATTTGCCAAAAAGAGAACGGTAGCTCCGACGGCGAGGGCGAGAACGCCCCACAACAGGAGCCGGCGACGATCGGCGGTGGGCCGCGATATTTTGTCGCGGGGGGAAGGCATGTGGGGAGCCAGTGCCTGATTTCAGGCTAAAAATCCAGTTTCCATTCCGATGAGGCCCGCGATTTCGGCCCAGTGCAGCGGAAAAATTAAAATCTCTCTGGACAGGGAGGGAGGAAGTGGTAGGGCTGCGGGGCTCAAACCCATGAAAAACACCTTAGCCCTTCTCTCTTCTTTTGCTCTCGCGACTGCGGGCAGCCATGGTGCCATTGTCTGGTCGCTCGGTGACCGTGACACGCCAGGCCGAGGCGCAGGCAACAATGATATCCGGAATTTTTATGGTCCTGCAGGCAACGTCTTCTTCGCGCAGGAGACCGGCTGTCTCTTATACACATCTCCGAGCCCACGAGACCGTACTAGATCT
>CAWWCX010000183.1:0-7978 GCA_963935445.1 uncultured Roseibacillus sp. | reverse complement strand
ACACTGCATATCGTCGGCAGCGTCAGATGTGTATAAGAGACAGGGTCAAGAAGCACCACATCCGTGTCGTCCTTCACGAGAGCCAGCGCCTCCGCCCCGTTTTCCCCCGTCGCCACCACAAAGCCGCCACGCTCAGCGTGCATCTTCACAAGGTTGCGCACTGTTTCGTCGTCATCCGCAAGGACGAGATGGGGGGTCTCTTCCGACATTTTGGATATCTTAACTATTCCTGCCACTGATTCCCACCACAATTTCCTGCGCCTCAAAAGGCTGCGCCATGGGGAATCGAACCGGATGGCCCTCCCAGCGCGCCTCTCAACCACGCGCTCCTTCCACTTTGCCCTCCCTCAGCCATCGTGTAGGGTCACCCCGTGGCTCTCCTCGACACGGCCCAGCTCGATGCCATGGCAGCCGGCACTCCCGAGCTCCTCCTTCCCATCGTGATCGATTTTGAGGCGGCCGGCAAACGGCAGCTGAACGACCTGCATGGCGCCCTGACCGAGGGCCGTTTCGCGGACGGGAAGGACATCCTCCACCAGCTCAAGGGCGCATCCGGAACCATCGGCATGTTCCACTTCGAGCAGCTCTGCCGTGAGTGTGAGGAGCAGGTGGGCTCAGGGCAGATTCCTCCCCGCTTCGCGGAACTTGCTCCCCTGCTTCTCGAATCAGTCGCGGCGGCCTCCTCCTACCTGCAAGGCAATCCCGGCAGCACGGCTCCCCCTGACACCCCGGGGTCCTGATCCGCGGACCACTGTTCCGACTTCGTTCCGTATCCCGGGAATGATCCCGCACAAACTTTACAAGTCCCGGGCGATCATCGACTCTGCGCACCCCTCCGGGCTAAAAATCCCTTTTGCCAGAAACTACGATGTCCTCTTCCCGTCTCCTGCCCATGCTCCTCCCGCTCCTGACCACTGGTTCGGGACTCAGTCAGAACCTCCTCGTCGACTTCGGCTCCACCACCCAGGACGGGGGCCCCAACCTCCAGACCGGCTACCAGGCCTACAACGCCGGTCACGAGGTCGCCGCCGACTTCATCACGCGGAGCTACCCCGCCTTCGGCACCAGCATCGATATCACCCCGGCCTGGCCGGACACCATCGACAATCGCGTCCAGCAGATGATCGACCGGGGTGCAGGCAATGACGCCAACTGGAACGACGCCAATGCGGACCTCCAGCTTATCACCGATTTCCTCGGGATCGATACCCGGACCGCCCAGGGTGGCAACGGCAACTGGGACGGGACGAACGGCACACCCACCCGCATGACCCTCACCCTGGGGGGGCTTCCCGCCGGCAGTTACGCGTGGGCTTCCTTCCACCACGACACCGAACACCTCCACGGCAACTTCCAGGTTGAGCTCTCCACCGACGGGGGCACCAGTTTTGCCAACCTCGGCTCCGACTTCTACATGTCCGACAGCACCCCCGGGGGAAACCCGGACTCCGCCACCGACGGGGCAGGCGGGACACAGGTGGGGCCCGATTCCTCCACGCTCAGCTCCACCGCCACCTTCCAGATCGAGGCCACCGGCGCCGACGAGGTGGTCCTGCGCTTCACCCCCCTCTCCGGCGTCCTCGGCAACGCGGTCCACAACCAGATCTGGGGCATCAACGGCTTTGAGCTGTCGAACAGCAGTGATGCGGATGGCGATGATCTCGCTGACGCCTTCGAACAGGCCATCGTCGACGCCGATCCCGACGACGCGATCGACACGATCGCGGACGTCCTGCCCGGCGACGACTTCGACAACGACGGGTCCAGCAACGCCGAGGAGCAGGACAGGTCCACCAACCCGATTGCTGCCGATTCCGACGGGGACGGCCTGCTGGACGGAGCGGAAACCAACACCGGGACCTTCGTCGACGCCAACGACACTGGAACGGACCCGAACAGCATGGACAGTGACGGAGACACCATCAACGACACCGATGAGATCAGCGGGACAGGAGGCTTCACCAGTGACCCGAACAAGGCGGACACGGACGGCGACGGCTACCCGGACGATGCCGAACTCGCCGACGGCACAGACCCGAATGATCCGGACGACTTTTTTGACCCCTTCGCGGGCATGGAGGGCCTCCTCGTTGACTTCAATTCCACCAATCAGGATGGTGGACCCCACAATCAGGACGGTTACCAGCCATACGATGCCGGCCATGAGGTGGCCGGCGATTTCGTGACCCGGTCATATGAGGCCTTCGGAACAACCGTCACCCTCACACCCGCCTGGCCCAACACCACGGACAATCGCGTGCAGCAGTCCATCGACCGCGGCAGCGCAAACGATGCGAACTGGAGCAATGCCGGCAACGACCTCGACCTCGTCACCGACTGGATCGGTGCGGACACTCGAACCGCTAATGGCGGCAACGGCGACTGGGACGGAGGAGCCGGCGGAACCCCTACCTACCTGACCCTCACCCTCGGGGATCTTCCCTCGGGAAACTACCAGTGGATCTCCTTCCACCACGACACCGAGCACGTGCATGGCTCCTTCCAGATCGAGGTCTCAACCGACGGCGGAGATACCTTTGAAAACCTTGGCCAGGACTTTTACATGTCTGACAGCACGTCCGGCGGCAATCCGAACTCCAATGACCCCGGTAATGGGTTCCCAGGTCCGCAAACCGGTCCTGACGCAGCAAGCCTCATCTCCACCGCCACGCTCGAATTCACAGCCCGGGGAGACGATGTCGTCCTCCGCTTCGCGGCCCTTTCCAACACCGCCGTCCACCGGCAGCTCGTGGCGGTGAACGGATTCCAGCTCTTCCGCACCGGTGGCGGCCGCAAACCGCAATTGGAATTCACCCACCGGCCCGCCAGCAACGAGCTCGAGATCCGCTGGGACAGTCAGGCCGGAATGCTCTACAACCTCCGCAGTGAGATTGCTCCCTCGTCTGGCCTTCCCAGAGCCTGGCCGCTCTACGGAAACTTCGAAAACATCGAGGCAACCCCGCCCCGGAACTCCCTGACCTTCCCTCTCCCTCCCGAAAGCGAGCGCTTCTTCGTGGTGGAGGAGTTTCTCCCGCCGCCAGTTACCGTCTTCAGCGACGATTTTGAGAGTGCGGTCGGGAACTGGGAAACGGGCTCCGAGGAGGACGACGGAACACTCTGGGAACTCGGAACACCAAACCACGTCTTCGGCCCCCTGTCCGCCCACGGTGGAGTCAACTGCTGGGGCACCAATCTGACTTCTGACTACGCCTCCAATGCGGTCGCCTTTCTGAAATCTCCTCCAATCGACCTTACCTCCGCGGAAGCCCAGGCCACCCTGAAATTCTTCCAGTTCGTGGAAATCGAGAACCCTGCCGACAAGGGACAGATCCGAATCCTCGATGCCGCCGACGACTCTCTTATTGAGATCCTGCAGGACGACATCAACGGCCTGGGTGTCGACTGGCAGGAGAGCACGCTGCAGTTTCCGACCACCGCCCTCGGCAAGGTGATCAAGATTGAGTTTCGATTCCAGTCCGATGCCGTCGGCGAATTCGCCGGATGGTACCTCGATGACCTCGAGGTCACCGTGCCGTAGCCGCAGGTTTTGCGACACCTCGTCAGGGGCAAAAGGGAGCCAGCCGCCACTGGAAGCCCCGGCATGCAGCTGTGAGGGCTGTGAGGCGCGTGCTCATTCCAGAAGCCTGCCATGAGTTCCCCGTGGCAGGAATGCGCAAGAATCTGACTTCGGAGGCTCATGCCATCTCCGCCACCGGATTATTCCACGCACTGCAATCCACGCAGCGCGAGCCAGATTGCACCCGGCCAGCGGGACGCATGACCCGCAAAAGATTGAATTCTGCCCGGAATCAGCCATCTTCCCGCTCCCCTTACACCATGACCAGACAACTGCTTGCCACCCTGGCTGTCGTCAGTGCCCACTTTCTTTTCTCCTTCTCCTCCCGCGCGGAGGAGATGCACCGGTTCCAGTGCGGCCACTGCGCAATGATGGCGCGGCTTCACGCACAGCAACTGGCCGACACAGCGAACGGCAAGGCACCGCAGAACGCGTATGCCCCCGACCGCTTCGTCGACATCAGCCATCTCAGGCTCGAGGTTACCCCCGACTTTGCGGCGCGCTCCCTTGCTGCCACTGCCACCCTCGACTTCCAACCGATTGCCAAGCCCCTCAGGCAATGGCGCCTGAACGCCACCGGACTGGATATCAGGCAGGTCACTTCCTCCCACGCCATCCAGGCCACCCACTCCACGGAAAAGCACCTCGAGATCACCTTCCGCAAGCCCATCCCCGTCGGGGCCGAGGCCCGGGTCACCGTCACCTATACGGCCACCCCGGCGAAGGGGCTTTACTTCCGAACCCCGGAAATGGGCTACCCGGCCGGGGACACCCAGCTCTGGACCCAGGGCGAGCCGGAAGACCACCAGCACTGGTTCCCCAGCCACGACTACCCCAACGAGAAATTCACGACCGAGATGATCTGCCATGTCCCCGAGGGAATGGAAGCTCTCTCCAATGGACGCCTGCTTTCCCAAGCGAAGAATGCAGAGACCGGCCTCGTGGCCTTCCACTGGCTCCAGGACAAGGTTCACGTCAATTACCTTGTCACCCTGCTCGCCGGCTACTTCGTAAAGATGGAGGGCCAGCACGGAGACCTTCCGGTGGCTCTCTATGTCCCTCCCTCCGAGAAAGCCCAGCTGGCCAATACCTTCCAGGATACCATCAGGATCCTCGACTACTTTGAGAAGGAAATCGGGATCTCCTACCCGTGGGACAAGTATTACAACGCCTGTGCCATCGACTACATGTGGGGAGGAATGGAAAACACCAGCCTGACCACCCTCACTACCCGTACCCTCTTCACGGATGCCACCGAGAACCTCCGCAGCAGCCGCGGCCTCGATGCACACGAGGTCGCCCATCAGTGGTTCGGCAATCTGGTGACCTGCCGGGACTGGAGCCACCTGTGGCTCAACGAGGGCTTCGCTACCTACTACTCCCTGCTCTACGACCGCGAATTGCTGGGCAACGATTATTTCAAGCACGGCCTCTACCGCAATGCCCGCGGAATCTTCAATCACGACAAGGATACCACCCCGATCGTTACCAAGGGCTACAGCGACCCCAAGCAGCAATTCAGCTTCCGGGCCTATCCCAAGGGCGGCTGGGTCCTGCACATGCTGCGCAGCGATCTCGGCGAGGATCTTTACCGGAAATGCGTCAGGACCTACCTTGAGCGCCACAAGTTCAAAACCACGGTCACCCAGGATCTCGTTGAGATCTTCGAGGAGCTCAGCGGTCGCTCCCTCTCCCAGTTCTTCGACCAGTGGGTCTACCTCTCCGGCTATCCTGAACTCAAGGTGAAGTATACGTGGGATGAACTCACGCGACAGGCCAGGCTCTCCATCAGCCAGGTCCAGATGACCAACGAAAAACGCCCCTTCTTTCGATTCCGGCTTCCGGTCAGGTTCGTGGTCGCCGGAAAGAAGCACAACCGCTTTCTGGAGATCTCCAAGGAGAGGGAGGACTTCTACTTCTCTCTCAAGGACGCCCCGGAGATTGTCCGTCTCGACCCGGATGTCACCGTTCTGGCAAAGATCAACTTCGAACCCGGCGAGAAGATGCTCCTCGCCCAGCTCGCCGACCGTTCTGACGTCATCGGTCGCCTTCTCGCCGCCCAGCAACTTGGCAAAAAGAAAAACAAGGTTGCTCTGGAACATCTCGGCAAGGTCCTGAAGGAAGATCCCTTCTTTGCCGTTCGCCAGGCGGCCGCAGATGGTCTTGCGGCCATGCGCACCCCGGAATCCTTCGCTGTCCTGCAGGGCGCTCTGGAGCAACCCGATGCCCGGGTCCGCCAGACCGTTGTGAGGGGGCTCACGAAGTTCTACAGTGACGATGCCTACAATGCCCTCAGATCCGTGGCGGACCGCGAGGCCAACCCGGGAATCCGGACCGTTGCCATCGGCGGGGTGGCCTCCTACTCCAAGCCGGGCCTGCGCTCCTACCTCGTCGGCCTTCTCGAGGTCAATTCCTACCGGAACACGATCGCTGGAGAAGCCATTGCCGGCATGCGCAAGCAGGACGATGCCTTCTACGTCGAACCGCTCCTGCGCCACCTCCGGACAGCCGAAGCCTCCTTCCCGAGCCGCGGATTCGCGCAGGCCCTGCGCACCCTCGCCTTCCTGGCCCGGCACGAGCAGGATAAGGATGCTGTCCGCAACTTTCTCCTGGGGCAGGTCGACCACCTGAAGGACCCGGTCGCGACCGCCGCCATCGGAGCCCTCGGGGAACTGCGCGACTCCCGGGCCATTCCGGTCCTGACCACCTTCGTGGCTGCCGACTCCGAGTCCGCCCACGGCAAGGCCGCCCAGTCCGCCATCGACGAAATCCGCAAGAACGAGGCCCCCGGCAAGGCCCCCGAGGAAGTGAACAAGCTACGCGGCCAGGTGAGTGACCTCGAGAAGCAACTCAAGACCATGTCCGAGGAGTTGAAAGCCCTCCAGGCCCGGTTCAAGGAATCCTTCAAGACCCGGAAGGAGGCCGATGCCGCACCAGAAGGGGAACCCTCCCCCGCAAAGGAATAAAACCCACCTCCACTCGCTCACGCCGCGGAGGAGTGCCGGAAACGCAGATACCCCAGCCCGGCCATCAGCACGAAGCCCCCTGAGGCAATCCAGATCAGGAAGGGTGGCCGGCGGCCGGCAGCCTCATTGTTCCCGCTGACGTCCGCCCCTGCAGGCTCGAAGGTTACCACGTCGAGAGCCCGCTGGATGATCTCACTGTCCGGAGTGATCTCTTCAATGTCGAGAAGCGCATCCCAATTTCGCTTGATCAGCAGATCGTAGCCGGGATTGCCCTCCTTTACCTGACAGGAACACGCTCCGCACAGGTATTCGCTCGCTCCCACGATCCGCTCGACACTCGACTGGGAGGCCGGCAGGGCCCCGAAGGTCCGTCCGCGTCCAAAAACGGGCACGATCAGCGGCTCGTTCAAAGCCAGCATCTCCGCACCCACAAGCATGGGCAGGAAAAGGGCTTCCGCCGGATCGTCCCGCGATACCGTTTCGGTTACGAAGGAAATCTGCAACGGCACATCCGAGCGCAGGATATTGTCGGGGTCGATGTTGGCGAAGTCCTTGTTGAGGTCCTCGCGACGGATAACGCCTTCCGGGAGCTCGAGCGTTTCGGAAGCCTCTTTGACACCCGCAACCAGCATCTCCCGGGCCGCCCTGTCCTTGTCCGGGTCGCCACACTCCACAAGGACCCAGACCGCTGAGGCTCCCTTCACGAGGACATCCCCGCAGCGCTGCCGAAGGGGCGAATCCAGCAGCCGGCGCAGATTGTCGACCGTCGCCTCCCCCACCCAGACCGGATCCTCAGCCGTCCAGCTTTCCGGCGGCATCAGGATGAGACTCGCCCCCTCCCCAGCATGATCAAGGGCCGGATGCGAAATCCGTTCCGCCTCGCTCAGCTTGTCCATATCAACCTGCTCAAGATCCATATTGATCTCGTTACCTTCCTCTGCAGCAGCCTGGAGAAGGGAATCGATCTCCTGCTGCAATCCTTCCTCGAGCGGGCCCCTCGAGGTCACCAGGAGCTGGAACCTGTCGGCTGGCCAGCGCTCCAGCGCAAAGCGGAAGACCGGCACCTGACAGGACAGGACCGCCCCGCTTGCCAGGAGCAAGAACCAGCACAACAGCACCGCTATCTTCTTCATCCGCTGCTCTATTCTTTCCAAGCATGGCACTCAAGTCGAGGACCCAAATGAACGACCCCGAACGGCCTTGCCTGAGACAGGCCGGTGCGACACTCAGCACGGCGCAGCCCCTTAAACTCTCACAGAATACGCCGGAATTTCCGATGAAAGGACCGGTCAAAAATTTTCAACGGCCTTGCCCCGTCCCACCGTGATGCTAAGGAGTAGTTTTCCAGACCCGATCCCCGGTAAACAACCCCCACCGCGGCACCCACCGCTCCTGTCTCTTATACACATCTCCGAGCCCACGAGACCGTACTAGA
>CAWWCX010000182.1:0-7978 GCA_963935445.1 uncultured Roseibacillus sp. | reverse complement strand
TCCGCCAGAATCATGTTGGCGAAGACAGGGCCTTCCACGAAGCGAAAGCTGCGGCGTCCGGTTTCCTTGTCCATCTCCAGCACATCTGTTCCCGTGATATCGGCGGGCATCAGGTCCGGCGTGAACTGAATTCTCTTGAAGCTCAAGTCGAGGGCCTGTGCCACGGTGGATACGAGGAGCGTTTTCGCCAGCCCCGGCACACCAACCAGAAGGGCGTGACCGCGGCAGAAAATGGCCATCAGCACCTGCTCGACGACTTCCTCCTGTCCCACGATGACCTGTGAGAGCTCCTCCTTCATCTGGCCGTAGACCGAATGAAGCTTCTCGACGGCTTCTTTGTCATCCATGCTCATACCTACCCACTACGCCCTCCCAAACAGCTTTTTCTCAAGGCGATTTTTCCGGTTCCTTCCTCCCCAGCGGAAAGAAGCCATCCCAGCGCTTAAGGTTGGTGAACTTTTTCGGACGGAAACATTCGTGGCCGGACATCATGGGCGAGCCCTTCCGGGAACAGTTTCCACGGGACAACAAGTTGCGGTTCAGACCCCCACCGGGTGCCAGGTCGTCTTGATTTCCTGAAAGTCGAGAATGTGATAAGGGGTCTCCTTGAGAGGCTCATCGGGGTGCAAGGCAACGCGCTTGACGTTCTCTGCCGCGGCCTCCTGCGCCAGTTTCTGCTCGGACTGCTGGTCGGAGCAGAGCAGAAGAGCATTGATATCCATGTGCCCGGCCAGGTGCGGCAGAAGCTCGTCCCGGAAACCGGTCAGGATGTTGACCACCCCTCCCGGGATGTCCGAGCTGTTGAGGACTTCTGCGAGGGTGATCGCACACAGGGGCTTCTCGTGCGAGGCGAGGAGGACTCCCGCATTTCCGCCCACAAGAATCGGAGCCAGGGCGGAGGACAGCCCCAGCAGGCCGGTGCGCCCGGGAACAACCGCGGCGACCACCCCGGTCGGTTCCGGCATGGAAAAGTTGAAGTGCGGCGAGCCCACCGGGTTCACACTGGAGAAAAGGGCCTGATACTTGTCGCTCCAACCCGCATAATGAACAAAGAGTTCCACTGCGGCAGCTACCTCCTTCTTCGCAGCCGCAGGCGGGGCTCCCTGTGCACGGAGCTCCTCTTCAAATTGCGGAGCTCGCCCTTCCAGCAACTCCGCAATCCGGTAGAGAACCTGTCCCCGCAGGAAAGCCGTCGCACCCGCCCAGCCCGGAAACGCCTTCCGGGCAGCAACCACCGCATTACGCAGGTCCTTACGACTCGCGCGGGAGGCGTTGGCGAGAAGAACCTCCCTTCTTCCCCTGAGCTCGTAGTAGCGCCCCGACTCCGTTCGAGGGAACTTGCCCCCGATAAAAAGTTTGTAGGTCTTGTTGACGGTGAGTCTCTGTTCCTTGGTCTTCGGCATCATGCGTTCCAGGTGAAAACTGTCTTCCTGATCTATCCGAGCTCCACATAAGGGGCGAGTCCGTGAACCCCGCCTTCCCTGCCGATTCCACTTTCCTTGTATCCTCCAAAGGGCGCGGAAGGATCGAACTTGTTGAACGTATTGGCCCAGAGAACACCCGCCCGTATCTGACTCGTGATCTTGAAGATTTTTGAGCCCTTGTCGGTCCACACCCCTCCGCTCAGCCCGTAGGGGGTATTATTGGCCTTTTCCACCGCTTCTTCCGGCGTCCGGAAGGTCTGGATGGTGAGAACCGGACCGAAGACCTCTTCCTGCACGATTCGGTGGCTTTGCGCGCACTCCGTGAAGATCGTGGGCCGGAACCAGAATCCTTTCCGGGGGGCCTTCTGCCCGCTCTGCCAGCACTTCGCTCCCTGCTCGCTGCCGGAGTCCACCAACCCCTGGATACGCTCCAGTTGCTGTCGCGAATTGATCGCGCCCACATCCGTGTTCTTGTCGAGTGGATCTCCCAGGACAAGGTTTTCCATGCGCCGCTTGAGCTTGCGCACCACCGTATCCGCAATGCCCTCCTGCACGAACAAGCGCGACCCGGCACAGCACACGTGACCCTGGTTGAAGAATATTCCGTTCACAATGCCCTCAACCGCCTGGTTGACCGGTGCATCATCAAAAACGACATTGGCCGCCTTGCCCCCGAGCTCGAGCGTGAAACGCTTTCCCTTTCCCGCGAGAGTCTTCTGGATGAGCTTGCCAACCGCCGTGGAGCCGGTGAAGGCCACCTTGTCGATACCTGCGTGCTGTACCAGATTCTGCCCGGTCTTCCCTCCGCCCGTGATGACATTGACCACCCCGGGCGGAAAACCAGCCTCTTCAATCAACTCCGCGAGCTTGAGGGCGGTAAGAGGAGTGGTCTCCGCGGGTTTGAGAACGACTGTGTTGCCACAGGCCAGGGCGGGCGCCAGTTTCCAGGCCGCCATGAGGAGGGGAAAGTTCCAGGGAATGATCTGGCCTGCCACACCAAGCGGACTGGCCGAGCGACCGGGAAACGCGTAGTCCAGTTTGTCAGCCCAACCGGCGTAGTAAAAGAAATGGGCAGACACCAGGGGAAGATCGATGTCCCGGCTCTCACGGATCGGCTTTCCCCCGTCCATCGACTCCAAGACCGCAAATTCGCGCGCGCGCTCCTGAATGAGCCGGGCCAGTCGGAAAAGATACTTCCCACGCTCCCGCCCGGGCATCTTCGACCAGGTCTTCTCGTAGGCCTCGCGGGCCGCAGTCACCGCATGGTCAACCATTCTCGGTCCTGCCTCCGCCACCTCGGCCAGAACCTCCTCGGTAGCCGGGTTGATGGTCTCGAATCGCTTTGGCGCCCTTACCCACTCTCCTCCGATGAAAAGGTTGTAGCTGTCCTTGAGAGAAACGTGGTCGCGGCTCTCCGGGGCGGGCGCGTAGCGATCACCCTCGACAAAATCGAGAGTAGTTTTCTTTCCCTTCCTGCTGCTCGCCCCCGCCTTCGTGGCCTTCGCGGGTTTTTCAGTGGCGGGCGTGCCTTTGTCCGGTCCTGCTGACATCAATCGGTTAGTCCTTGGTGAAATAGTCGGCCGACTGATAACGGCCGGTTTGCTGCTTGCGGATCTGCATGAGCAGGTCGTTGGTCAGGGAACTCGCTCCGAAGCGAAACCACCTGTTGTTCAACCATTCTTTACCAAGCGTTTCCTTCAGCATCACAAGGTAGTGAATGGCAGTCTTGGCATCACTGATCCCGCCCGCCGGCTTCATCCCCACCATGCGACCCGTCCGATCGTGATAATCCTGGATCGCTTCCAGCATCACGAGGGTCACCGGCAGGGTGGCTGCGGGTTGTACTTTCCCGGTAGAGGTCTTGATAAAGTCCGCTCCGGCCGCCATCGCGATTTCACTGGCCACGCGCACCGTATCGTAGGTCTGGAGCTCCCCGGTTTCCAGAATGACCTTGAGGTGAGCTTTTCCGCAGGCCTCCTTACAGCGGACGATCTCGTCAAATATACTGTGAAACTCGCCATGAAGCAGCTTCCCCCGGGAGATGACCATGTCGATCTCATCCGCTCCCGCCCCCACCGCATACCGAATCTCGGAGAGGCGCTCCTTCAACCGGCTCTGCCCACTCGGAAAACCGGTCGCCACGCTGGCCACCTTGACCTCGCTCTCCCCCACCGCTTCCCTGGCCACCCGTACGAGGCGCGGATAAACACATACCGCGGCCGCCGGGCCCACACCGGGATCCCCGGGAAGCGGACACATGGCCTTGGCGCACATCTGCTTCACCTTCCCCGGGCTGTCCTTGCCCTCGAGGGTGGTGACATCAAGCATCGTTACCGCGAGCCTGAGGGCCGAAAGCTTGGTCTCCCCCTTGATGCTACGCGCCTGGAATCGTCTGGCTCGCTCCTCCACGCCGACCTGGTCAATGGTCGGAAGCGTGCGGAGGTCCGGAAAGCTGGGGGTCGGAGCGGACATGCGGGGAGAGGAATCTAAGGACCTGATCGGGGAAGAACAAGACCCGGCTTCGCGTCCTGTGAAATCACAGTCCCCGGGAATAGCCTGAAACACCTTCCCGTAACCCCGGAAAAGGCGCGACCTGCTGCGTGATTCGGTGCCTGATGGATGATTGCCCTAGGATACGGAACCTACTTCCGGGTAGAAGACCTGGACAGAAAAAGAGGGTGGCCCAAAGGCCACCCTCTTTTTATCGCACAACGCACTCGCCTCAGAAATCTGCGTTCCTCGGCTCGAACCGATCCGGCCTCAACCGGGCGGTGCACCACCAACCAAGGACTGTGCTAAAAAGTCTTTCCGGTAAGGAAGCGGCCATTCCCCTTGCCCGGGAGGGCAGGAAGGATTTAGACAGCTTTCTCTGATATTTCACCTTTCTTAAAGATTGGCTCTGCCCCCTCGCTGCAGCAAGGAAAAACTGCGTATTTTTTTCCGCCTCGGGAAGACGAGCCGGAAAATAATTCAGCACTCCATCCAAGTGTTTACGCGCGTCGTGCCGTTCTTCACCCCACGTTCCGGACGAATCCATTCCGCCCTCCCAAAAAAAAGCACCGCATTTCTGCGGTGCTTTATAAAGTGCGACGGTCGGTCGATCCTCGCTATGCGAAGATGCTCTTGATGGGAGTTCCCAGCTCCTTCTCTGGCCCGGCCATCCGGAACGGACGACCACTGGGCGAGTGGAGGATCTTCTGGGAATCCACCCCCAGAGCGTAGCCAATGGTGGCATTGAAGTCTTGCACACTGACTGCGTCATCGTCGGGACGGCGAGCCTCACGGTCAGATTTTCCGTAGGTCGTGCCTCCCTTGATTCCGGCCCCAGCCAGGACACCAGAGAAACAGGCGGGATGGTGATCCCGGCCATTGGCGGCATCTGTCACGATGGTGGGGGTCCGCCCGAACTCTGTTCCGATCACCACCAGGGTGCTCTCAAGGAGTCCCTTCGCTTCCAGGTCCTGAACCAGAGTGGCAAAGCCCTTATCCAGCACGGAAGCCCGGGCTTCCACCGCAGTGAAGTTGTCGTAGTGGGTATCCCAGCCCCCGAGACCGACCTCGACGAAACGCACTCCCACTTCTACCAGGCGGCGTGCCAGCAGGCACCCCTGGCCGAACCGGTCGTTACCATACTTCGTCCGCGTGGAACTCGGCTCTCTCTTGATATCAAAGGCCTTCAGGTCCTCACTCTTCATCAGTTTGACCGCCTCGTCATAGAGGCTGTCGTAGGACTTCACGTCCGGGGACTTGTAGGTCTCATGAAACTTCTTATTGAGGGCATCGGCAATTGCCAGCCGCTTGCCGAAGTCCTGCTCACTTACGGTATTGGGACGCTTGGAATCCTTGAGGCCTTCATCGGGACGACCAAGAGGCACCCCTTGGAACTCGGCCCCGAAAAAGCCAGCGGAGGCGTTCTTCGGACTGGTGCCCACGGTCACAAACCCTGGCAGGGTTGTGTTCTTACGACCCTTGTGGCGCACAATCCACGACCCGATGGCGGGGTGCACGATCGTTCCGCGCGGGGAGTAGCTGCGGTGAAGGAGATACTGTCCCTGCTCGTGCGCACCCTGCCGGGAGGTCAGAGACCGGACCACGCACGCACGGTCCGCAACCTTCGCGAACTCTGGGAGATACTGGGAGACCTGGTAATCACCGGCCGTCGCAATGGCCTCCACGGGCCCCTGCACGTCCTTGCTCTTCGGCTTGGGATCAAAGGTGTCAATGTGGCTCATGCCCCCCGACATGTTGAGGAAGATGACATGCTCGGCGAGCTGACTCGGACCGCTCTGTTTCCTGTTCTGACCCAGGGCGCCGGTAGCGAGCGTCCCGCCCAGCATGGGAGCGACCGTCACACCAAGATAGGTGCGCGCCGCGTTGATCATGATCTGACGCCTGGTCAGCTCATCCTGCTTGTTAAAATCGTGATTGTTCATGGACGTAACGTGGGTGGGAATTATTGGACAAAGATGAATTCGTGGGTGGCGATGAGGGCGGACGTGAGGTTCTCGTAGCTTTCCTTGCTTCCATCGATAACGTCCCGCATCAGGAGGGCCATTTCCTCCGGGGTCGGTGAACGGCTCAGAATCGAGTAGTAGAGGAAACGCACCTTGTCCCGGTCGGAGGTCCCCGCCTCAAGGGCCTTGTAGACGGCTGAACTGCGATTGCTCACCACCATCTTCTCCACATAGCCATTCATGATGGAGAGCACCTGGGCCATGTTGGGCTCGCGCGTGGCGGAGTCGATGAGATCACGGTCCGAGGATCCGAAATTCCGGAGGAGGTGCCCGTTGGGGGCCGGGGCGGAGAGCTCGGAAGCCCGTGCCATTCCGGTTGCAGGGCCCGGGCGGCCTGCCCGCTGCATTGACATCATGGCCTCCTTGCTGGCACCGGAGTTCCCTGCCTTGATGTCGTTGAGTAACTGGTAAACGTAATCCCGGTATTCTCCCGGCTTCTTGATGGCCAGAAGCTCCTCGCTCAACTGCGCCATGTTCTTCTTACCCACCAGGACGGGTTTTCCGCCATAGTACACCGTATCCGTGAACCCACGCTTGGGAAGCTCGTCCGGGTTGCCCGCCGTCAACGTGACGAGGGAGTCCCACACCTGCTCCGCACTCATGCGCTCGATCTGACGCCCGTTGAAGGCCTGCGGCATGCCCGCTTCAAAAGCTTCCGGGTTGGCGGCGAACTGAAAGTTCTTGGTGAGCAGGAGGACATGCTGGAAGGCGCGCAGGTCATATCCCAGGTCATCGCGCAAAAGGGTCATGAGATACTCCATCAATTCCGGAGTGATGGTCTTGTCAGCGATCGTGTATTCATCGACCGGCTCGTAGATGCCCTTGCCCATGATGCGTTTCCACATCCGATTCACGATCACGGAAGTGAAGTTGTCATTGGCTGTCACCATCCACTTGGCGAAATCCTCCCGAGCATAATCATCATCACGGCGATCGGAAGAACGGATGCGCTTTCCAAAGTGCGTCTTGCCTCCAATAAGCTCCCCGGGTTTGCCGTCCCGGTACTGGTAGTCGGACGGAAGCTTGATCCGTCCCTTTCCGCCGCCACCCAGCGTGAAGTAATGCACGTTGTCGCCGAGCCACTCCATGAGACGACCAAACTCCGTGCGCTCCTCCTTGGCATCCCGGACCTCACGCCAGACGCTCTGCCACGGACCACGGTTTAGTTCCTCCTGTCCGTTGGTGAAGGCCGCCAACTCGTAGAAGTCCATGCGTTCCCACTTGTGAAAGGGAGCATCGTGGCACTGCGCACACTCCATGCGCTCCCCGGTGAAGATCCGCATCGTGTTCGAGAGATTATCAAGGGCCATGCCCTTGTCGCGGATGAAGTAACCGACTGCTCCGTTCCCCTTGGCCCAGCCGCTCCCCTTCGCACTGAGGAGGCTGCGGGCAAAATCGTCCCACGGCATGTTGCTGCGCATGGCATCATGAACAAATTGCACATAGGGCGCGGCCTGCCCCTCGTTGAAGCTGTCTGTCAGGCGCAGAAGATCGCTGACCCAGTTGACCATCGTGCTGCGATAGCCATCGTTCTTGTCACTCATCAGGTAACTCGCAAGCATCTCCCGCTTGCTGTCGTCCTCGATCTCAAGGAACATCCGGGCCTCTTCGAGAGTAGGAATCCGACCGGCCGCCACCAAAAAGCTTCGTCGCAGAAAGGTCGCATCATCCACGACCTCCGGCACCTTGAGCTTCTTCCGCTTGTAAAGGGTCGCTACGTGCTTATCGATGGCGAAGGCCGCTTTCTTCAGGGTCTGCAGATCGGGACCTTTATTCTCAGATTGCTGTGCCAGTGCGTTGGCCGAGAGGCACAGAGCCCCCAGACCAAGCGCGAGCGGACGGAAGAGTGCAGTCATGGTGGTATTCATACGGGAGGAAAGGATGAGTTGCTGGAGCGCCGGAGGACTGGAAGTGAATAATCCCCTGCCCCAAATGTCAATACACCGGAAAACTAGGGGCTACAAGCTCACACCGCAGAGTCAGAACATGTCTCTTATACACATCTCCGAGCCCCACGAGACCGTACTAGATCTCGTATGC
>CAWWCX010000181.1:0-8027 GCA_963935445.1 uncultured Roseibacillus sp. | reverse complement strand
CCTCGCGGCCCTGCCGGTAGGCGGTTTCCTCGGTCAGGGGAAGGTCCCTGGCCAGTGAGGCCAGGGGGTGCCCGAGAATCAGTGGCAGAAGCCAGACAGCGCGAGTCATGAGTGGGTGGAAATACACCAATTCCCCGGGACAGGGAAGAGGTTAAGGATTGGCGGGGCCGGCCCCAGCGTGCTGCAGTTAAGAGCCCGGGGAGAATTTCTTCACTTCACGATCTCGGAGACCACCTTCCCGTCGATGATCACGCCTGTGCAGTGGGTCACGGTCTCGAGAGGGTCGCCGTCAAAGAGGGCGAGGTCGGCTGCCAGACCGGGCTTGAGCGAACCCACACGATCGGCGATTCCCAGCAGTGCGGCTGCGGAGGACGTGCAGCCTGCGAGGGCGATTTCGTGGGGGAGTCCGTAGGCCACGGCAAGGGCTGCCTCGAAGTGGACCACGCGGGTCTTGGGGACGTAAGGCTCGTAGCCCGATTGAAAGGCGAATGGGATGCCGGCCGTGTGCAGCTTGGCGGCAAGGGTGAAGGTCATGTTCTCGTTTTCGCCATAGGGGCGGGCCATGGTGGGATGAATCAGGATCGCGACGTCGGCTTCGGAAATCTCCTCGAGGAGGAGGTAGGCTTCGGCCGCGCCGTCGAGGACGAGATTGAAGCCGAACTCCTTCTGCAGGCGCAGGGCGGCGGCAATATCGTGATGCCGCTGGGCGGTAATCAGGAGAGGGGCTTTCTTCTCGAGAACATCCGCGAGAGTCTCGAGCCGCAGATTGCGGTCAGGTTCCTCCCCCTCCTTGGCGTCTTTCCGCTTCTGCAGGTATCGTCGGGCCTGGAGGAGGTTCTCGCGGAGCATGGACAGCGCCCTGGCTCTCGTGCCGGGGGCCCCGGAGCCCGCGAAGCTCTTGGAGCCGAGGGTAGCCGCCACCATCGCGAAAGGGCGCAGGGTATGGCTTTCAAGATCCGTGATGGCAGGGACGTTGGTCTTGAGGATCATGGTCTGACCCGACACCAGCGCCCCCGGGGCGTGGCCGGTATGGATGGTTGTTACGCCGAGCTCACGCAGCCATTTCACGAGTGGATCGCGGCCATTGTAGGCATCGACTGCCCGCAGCTCGGGCTGGACAGGAGCGGAGCGTTCGAGCTGCTCCTGGTCGTGCTTGTCGGAATTGAGAATACCGGAAAGCCCGACCGTGGCGTGAGCATCGATCAGTCCGGGAGTGGCTACCCGGGCCCGGAGAATGCGGTATCCTTCCGGGACGGGAACGGCATCCGCAGGGCCGACCTTTTCGATCGTTCCATCCTGGTTGCAGAGAACCACTCCCTTCCGGAGCGGCTTGAGATCTCCGGTCATGTGATAGAGCAGGTCGGCCTTCACAGCCACCTGAGCGCTTCCGGTGGAGGAGAGCAGGCAGAGAAGAAGAGGCAGAAGAGGGGCGTTCGCTTTCATGGAGTTGTTCCTTACTTGTTGAAGCAGCACCCACTGGCACGGCGTTTGTGTCCTGCGCCAAAGCCGCCCTCGGCCCAGAGCCTGTCCCGGGGATCCTCAAGGTCAAAGACCTTCACCCCCTCCACGTGGGTCTCAAGGACCCTGGTGTAGACGGAGAGGGGGTCTCCGTTGAGGATGACAAAGTCAGCCTTCTTGCCGGCGGTGAGGGAGCCGGTTTCCTCTTCCTGGTCCATCATTTGAGCTCCCGCAATTGTGACCGCCTCGAGGGCTTTCTGGCGCGACATCCCGGAGCGAACAGCCAGGCCTGCGCTGCGAAGGAACCATCGGGAATCATTAATGGGGTCGTCAGTGTGGAAGGCGGTGAGCACGCCCCGCTTTTCCAGTTCAGCCCCGTTTTTCCATTCCAGGTCGCGGGCCTCCAGCTTGCCGCCCGGCGAGTCGAGGTAGATGATGGAGCACGGCACTTCGGATTCAGCAATCTCGTCCGCGACTTTCCACGCCTCTGATACGTGGTGAAGCACGACCTTGAAGCCGAACTCCTTCTTCAGACGCAGGACGGTGATGATGTCATCGTGGCGGTGGGTGTGGTGGTGGACGACCCGCTTGCCCTCAAGGACCTCGACGAGGGATTCGAGGGCGAGGTCACGATCGGGGGGGGACTCTCCACCCTCAGCCAGTTGTTTGCGATAGCGCTGAGCCCGCACGAATTGCTCGCGCACGAGGGCGGCCGATTTACCCCGGGTCCCCGGAAAGCCACCCGAGCTTCTGATAGAGTTGGTGCCGTTGGCCATTTTGATGCCGCCTGCCATGGAGCCGTCCTCATTGCGTATGGCCAGGTCCTCGACGGTATTGCCATCCCGGAGCTTGAGGTAGGCGGTCTGCCCGGAGAGCAGGTGTCCGGATCCCGACATGATGTTGACCATGGTTATGCCGCCCGCCCGGGCCTTCTCGAAGGTGCTGTCGAGGACATCTATGGAATCGAGCACGCGAACCTCGGGTTGGATTGGGGAGGAGCTGTCTCCGCCCTCGACCTTTCCGATATGCGAGTGCGTGCAGACCAAGCCGGGAAAGATAACCTTGCCCTTGACGTCGATAACGTCTGCCCCTTCCGGGATGGGTACTTCGCCCCGCTTGCCGACTGCCGTGATGCGGTCCCCCTGCACCACCAGCACTCCGTCCTCAATGTCGGGAGCGGTGACGGGGATGATGCGGGCCCCCACGAATACCCTGATGCCCTCGTTAGCCTTGTGACCACCCCCAAGGGAAATGAAGGCGATTGGCACGAGCACAAGTAGTGGTGCCAGATAACGCAGGGAGAAGGGCATGTGGGCTCTTACCGTAGAGCGGGCACGTCTGCCATCCGGAAAAAGGGCCGTGCCTGGCCCGGGGGGGCAGTCAGTGGTTGGAGAATAACCGGTTTGCCAGCAGGCTTCTTCCATTTCAGAATACCCGCATGAAGATGATTCTGCTTCCTGTCTTCGCCCTGTGTGCCGGCCTGTCGCCTCTTGCCGTGGCTGATCTCGCCGGGATTGTTTCCCCGGATGCCGAGGTGAGGAAACTTGGGGGCGGGATGAGGTTCACCGAGGGACCGGTCTGGATCCCTGCCCGGAAGATGGTCGTCTTCAGCGATATTCCCAACAGTGTGCTCATGCAGTGGACTGAAGACGGTGGGCTCAAGGAGTACCGCAAGGTCAAGCAGTCGAACGGAAACATCCTGGATCTCGAAGGCAACCTGCTCACCTGTCAGCATGCCGGGCGCAATGTGATCAGGACCGATGCCGGGGGGAAGGTGACCGTGCTCTGTGATAATATCCAGGGCAAGAAGCTGAACTCGCCCAATGATCTCGCTCTGCGTGGCAACGGCGAAATCTGGTTTACGGATCCCAGTTACGGACTGCGGGGTAAGCCGGGAGAGCTGCCTGGCCGCTGGGTCTGGCGCATCGGACCGCAGGGAACGGACGTGGTCTACAAAGGTCACGATATGCCCAACGGGATCGTCTTCTCTCCGGAGGAGGACCGGGTCTACATTGCGGACACCGGCAAGGTGGGTAAGATTCGTGTCTTCAAGGTGGTGGAGAGTGGAATGCTCGGGGATCCGCTTTTTGAGATCGATATTCGCTGTGACGGGATGTGTGTCGATACGAAGGGAAACATTTACACCACCTCGCGTGGAGGCATTCACGTCTTTGACAGGAACGGGAAGAAGATCGGGGTGATTGAGACCCCCGAGCACCCAGCCAACGTGTGCTTCGGCGGGGAGAACTATGATACCCTGTTCATTACTGCGCGCACCTCGCTGTATTCCGTGAAAACGCTGGCGCAGGGCGCCAAGCCCAAGGGTGTAAAATGGTAGCGCGGGGACGGCCGGGCCGGGGCCACCCGGGGTCCGTTACTGTGTCTTCTGGCTGAGGAGCCAGCCGAGGAGATCGTTGAACTGCTCTTCGGGGAGCAGGTGTTCGAAGGTCGAAGGCATGAGCGACATGGGGACGGTCTCCCGGCTTGTGATCTGGTCCTTCTGCAGGCGATGTTCCTTGCCCGCAGTGTCCATGAGAAGGAGGGTGGCTGCCGATTCGTCCCGGACGAAGCCGGCCGTAGTGCTGCCATCGCCGAGCTTCAGGGAGGTCAGATAGAAATGCGCATCGACATTGCGGTTGGGGTCGAGGATGTCCTCGCTGAGGCGGGCGGCCCCGCGGGCTCCGATTCCGTCCAGCTGGGGCCCGAGAAGAGCGCCCTCGCCGTTGATCTGGTGGCAGTTTGCACAGTGGGCTGTGAAGAGGGCGCTGCCCCTGGTCAGATTGGGGCGAGCCCGGGCGAAGGAGGCGGTGCGCTTCGCGATCAGTGCATCCAGTCGCGAGCGTTCGTCCTCGGAGACGGGAGCAGGGGCGGGCGCTGGAACGGGCGGAAGGTAGGGTTGAAGGCGTTTGCGCAGAGTGGCGGGAGCACTTGTCACAAGAGGGCGTGCAAGTTCCTGCAGGAGCTTGACCCGGTCCACGGAATTTCGGAAGGACTCGACCTTCGCCACCGCAGGTTCAAGGCGGGTGACCGCAAGCCAGGCGAAAGCGTTGGCATTGTCACCGTCCACTACTTCCAGCTGAACGAGTGAGCCTTCTGAGGCGGAGAGGTCCCACTCGATCCGCTTGGCCACGTCGCTGCGCGGCGGGAAGGACCTCTGGAGCTCCTTGCCCGTCTCGACCTCCACCAGCCGCACGTAGTTTTTTTCGTGGGCAGGCTGCTCGGGCGCGCCCCGGTGACCGCACAGCCAGAAGCTCAGGGAGGCAGGAGCCTTGAAGGGAATGCTCCGGAGGACTCCTCTCAGGCGTTCTGTTTGGGCCCTGCCGATGGGAAGGCTCGAAATCACGTTGACCTCCATGCCGTCCTCGCACCGTCTCTTCTGGAGAACCCAGGGGGAAGGGTCCTCGAGAGCCGAGGGATGCGGGCTCACCATCCACGGGTGTGCGACTCCCTCCTCAAGGAGGCCGCGGGCGATTTCCTGTCCCAGGGAAACCAAGCGGGTGTCGGGACGCGGATCGGGGCGCTCCTGCAGTCCGTGAAACAGTGCCTTCAGGTGCTGGGCACGCACCTCGGGGGGGCGGGCTGACTGCTCCTGCACCCAGGTGATGGCCTCCTCGACGGCCTTGGAGGAGCCGTGGTGCGCTACATACTCGAGGATTTCTGGAGTCTGCCGGAGACGGGGTCCACCCTGCAACCTGCCAAGGAGAAAGGCGGCGGATTGTTCGTTGCCGGCGGCGAGGGCGATGTCGGTTGGAAGCAGGCGGGCAACTGCCTCGGACTGCAGGGCCCCCGGAACCGTGAGCTGGGCGCGGATGGCAAGGCGTAGGACGTGCCGGAGGTGGGTGTCATCAGGCCTCTCCCGGTAGTAGAGTTCCAGGAGCGGCACGAGGGCCTCCGCCCGGGGATGTTGCTGGAGGTAGTCGGCCGCTGCGCGCCTGGTAAAGGAGGTTCTCGACTGCAGGTCATCGACGGGGTTCTTGCTGAGGCTGGGTGGAGCTATCGGGCCGGGGGAAGCCGCTCCTCCCTTGTAGACCACCCGCCAGATGCGTCCGCGCTCCCGATCCCGGTCCGGGTGGTCGAGGGGAACTTCGTAGTGTCCGATGATCTTGTTGTAAAAGTCGGCAACGTAGAGGGCCCCGTCTCCGCCAAGGCAGAGGTCGACGGGGCGGAACCAGGGGTCCTTGCTGGTCATGAAGTCGGGTTGCTCCACCGCGACGGGGGTCGTGCCCACAAACTTGATTCCGTCGTGGTTGATGACCGAGTTGACCGGGTTGCCGATGAGCATGCGGTAGTTCCACCGCCGACCCCACTGGTTGCGATCGACGAAGGCGATACCGCAGATCCCGGTTGAGCCGTGGGTATGCTCGATCATGGTTGGGCCGAAGCCCATGCCGTCGTGAGGTTTGCCGAAGCTCGGGTAGCAGGCTCCCCGAATAAGCTGGTAAATCGGTGCGCTGTGGCAGTCCGCGCTGTAGAGATTTCCCCGCTTGTCGAAGCAGAGTCCGAAGGGGTTGACCTGACCGCGGCTCCAGATCTCGATCCGTGAACCATCCGGCTTGAAACGAAAGACATTGCCCGAGTGCATTTCAACGCGTGAACCGTCCCGGGCGGTGGCCGTCGAGGTATTGTTGAAGCCGTGGGTGGCATAAACCCATCCATCCGGCCCCATCCGGAAGCTGGAGCACATCCCGTGCGTGTCACGTTCCCAGCCCATGGGGCCGAAGAGAACCTCGCGGAGGTCCGCCTTCCCGTCCCCGGTCGTGTCGGCAAAGTACCAGATGTTGGGAATGCTCCAGGCGATACACCCTTCCTTGTGCTCCGGTTTATGCCAGGGCAGGACGCCGGTGGGAATATTGAGCCCGTCCGCAAAGTTGATTACCTTGTCCGCCTTCCCGTCGCCGTCCACGTCTTCCAGGATCTTGATGGCATCGCGGCTGTCCTTGACCCGGGATCCCTTTTCATCAAGCCAGCGGTCCTTAGAAGCGCCGTAGGGATACTCCACGGTGGAAGACACCCAGAGCCGTCCCTTCCTGTCCCACGCAAGGTTGATGGGCTTGTTGATCATTGGCTCGGCAGCAAAGAGCTGGACCTCGAAGTCGTTTGGAACGGTAAAGCCCTGGCGTTCCTCTTCAGGGGTGAGGGGCCCGGTTTCACGAACCAAGAGGGGGTTGGCCAGGAGGGGCGTGATCGCTGTGGTCCAGAGGGCGAGATGAATGAGGAAAGGCATGGCGGTTCTCCAGTGTGTGTCTGATTGGTGATCGGCGGGTCCGGTGGTGGGTGGTCAGGCGAGGATTTCTCTTACCACTCTGCCGTGCACGTCCGTGAGTCGGAAGTCGCGACCCTGGAAGCGATAGGTGAGTTGCTCATGGTCGAAGCCGAGAAGGTGGAGGAGGGTGGCGTGCAGGTCGTGGACGTGGACCTTGCCTTCGACGACTCCGAATCCGAGTTCGTCAGAGGCCCCGTGAATGTAGCCGCGTTTCAGGCCCGCGCCAGCCATCCACATCGTGAAGGCGTCAATATGGTGGTCGCGTCCGACGGTTTTCCGGTTCTCGCCCATGGGAGTTCGGCCAAACTCCCCGCCCCAGATCACCAGGGTGTCGTCGAGCATGCCGCGTTCCTTCAGGTCGAGGACGAGTGCGGCGCTGGCCTGGTCGGCCGACCTGCAGACCTTTTCAAAGTCGTCGTTGAGAGTTTCGCCAGGCCCTCCATGGCTGTCCCAGTTGGTATGGTAGAGTTGCACGAAGCGGACTCCCCGCTCCACGAGGCGCCGGGCGAGGAGGCAATTGGCGGCATACGAGGATTCACCCGGTCGGACCCCGTAGAGATCAAGGGTGTGTTGCGATTCCTGCTTCAGGTCCATGAGCTCGGGCGCGCTGGTCTGCATGCGGTAGGCCATCTCGTAGGCATTGAGGCGGGTGAGGATTTCAGGGTCGCCGGTTTCCTCAAGTCGGGCGCGATTCAGAGAGCCCACCGCGTCGTAGAACTTGCGCTCGCGTTCGCGGGTCATGCCCTCCGGGCTGCGGAGGTGGAGGATCGGGTCGCCCTTGCCACGGAACGGGACGCCCTGGAAGGAAGTAGGTAGAAATCCGCTGGCCCAGAGGGAGTTGCCGGCCCGTGGGCCGCGAGGCCCGCTTTGCAGAACAACGAAGCCGGGAAGGCTGTTGCTCTCGCTTCCGAGTCCGTAGGTGATCCAGGCGCCCATGCTGGGCCGGCCGGGAGCCTGGAACCCGGTGTTCATGAACAGTTTGGCCGGTCCATGATTGAAGACGTCGGTGGTCATCCCTCTCAGCCAGACGACCTCGTCCACGATCTTGCGGTGGTGGGGAACCTGGTCGCTGAGGCTCATCCCACACTGCCCGAAGCGCTGGAAGGGTCGCGAATTCCCGAGGAGCGTTTCGTTGCCCTTGAGGAAGGCGAACCGTTTGCCTTTCATCAGGCTCGGGGGAGGCGTTTTCCCGTGAAATTCGCGCAGCTTGGGTTTGTCCTCGAAGAGTTCAAGCTGGCTGGGAGCTCCGGCCATGTGGAGGACTGTCTCTTATACACATCTCCGAGCCCACGAGACCGTACTAGAT
>CAWWCX010000180.1:0-8047 GCA_963935445.1 uncultured Roseibacillus sp. | reverse complement strand
CGGAAAATGCTTCCTGTTGTTTCTCCTCCGGGAACGCTTGTTGCCGGAGAGTCGGGCGATCACTGGCTCGATGAGAACGGGATCCCGTTCGTGTGGTGCCCCGCGGGCAGCTTCACGATGGGAACGGCTGAATTTGAGGATGCCCGTCCGCGCGAGGTCGCGATCAGCAACGGTTTCTGGATGAGCAGGTACGAGCTCACCCAGGCCCAGGCACGCAGCATCGACATGAAGTCTTCCCTGGTTGGAGATTCACGGCTGAAGTTGAAGGGGCACCTTGAGAACACACCGGCCATCTGCACGAATCGCGACACCGCCATCGCGGCTCTCGCCAAGCTCACGGCCCCGAAGGGTTGGTCCTATGATTTGCCCACCGAAGCCGAGTGGGAATATGCCTGCCGGGCCGGATCGACAGAAGATTACCCGGCCTCGGAACGGGATCTCCGCCTCTTTGCGAATTTTGCGGACCGGTCTCTCTACCAGGCGAAGGGCAAGTTCAGCGACGATGCCTACATCTACGCCCGCAAGGATCTCGATGATGGCGTTGGAGCCGCCGTGGCCATCGTTGGAAGCTATCGGCCCAACGCCTGGGGATTGCATGACATGCATGGCAACGTGTCCGAGTGGGCGGCGGATTTCTACAAGAAGAATGTTGGGGGACGTATCGATCCCCTCGACCAGGCGCTGGAGTCTGATCGCAAGATTCATCAACGCCACGGGATCTTCCGGGGTGGAGCCTGGTGCAGCCTTCCCGTGAATCTCAACAGCGGCTACCGCGGATTCTTTGTGAGCCGCTACGCCCGCTTTACCGGGGTGAGGGTCATTTTGCGGCGAGGAGAGCGGCGTGCCCTGACGGTCGCTGAGATACATGCTTCCCTGCAGAGGAAAGGAGCCTCCAAGTGAAGGTGCTTGTCCGGGCCTCCCTCCTGCTCCTGCCGCTCCCGTCCACCGCGCAGGAGTTCGAGAAGACCGTCAGCCCCTTTCTCCAGACCTACTGTGTCTCCTGTCACGGAGAGAAGAAGGCGAAGGGCGAGATCCGGCTTGATCGACTCGGGGCCTCGATGGCCGGAGAGGCGGAAGCGGGACTCTGGCACCGGGTCCTGGAATCCCTGCAGTTCGGGGAAATGCCATCTGACAAGGCCGAGAAATTCCCCACCATGAGGGAGGCCCGGGCCGTGCAGGCGTGGATCGCGTCCCAGCTATCCCAACGTGGGCATGCGCCGGAAGACAAGAGCAGGAGTGAAGGCTACGGGAACCTTGTCAGTCACGATCTCCTCTTCGGGAAAGAGTCCCGTAATGACAAGATCGATGTTGCAGCCCGTCTCTGGAGGATCAGCCCCAAGGCGTTGATCAGCCAGGTCGTCAGGGAGATGGATGTGAACAGCGGCCTGTGGCAGCTCGACGACTTCCGCTTTGGCCGCCAGGTCAAGGCGAAGTTCGACTTCGATGTGAACACAAACCCCTTCGCGCTGGATAAACCCCATGGAAAGTTCCGGGACTTCAAAGGCAAGTATCTCTTCAACTCGATGATGGCCGCCCAGCTCACTGAGCTCGCCCTCGGGGCCTCGGAAAAACTGGTGGCGGATGAGCTGCCGGCGATAGCGAGGGAAAGCAGCAGCGGGCAAGCCTTCGAAGTCATCTATCGCAGGCGCTTGCAGGGTCATTTTCGACGTGTTCTGCGTCGGACTCCCGCGGAGGAGGAACTGAGTTCCCTCGTGGCCCTGGCAAAACGTGTTGATGAGGAGCTGGGGGAGGGACAGGGGCTTACGGCCGCCTATAGTGCGGTCATTCTCCAGCCGGGGTCCATCTTCCGCCTTGAAGAGGCGGGAGGAGTCAGTGAGGGCGGGCTCCGGGAGCTCTCCCGTTCCACCCTTGCTCATTCCCTGTCCCATGCTCTCACCGACCTTCCTCCCTCCCGGGAACTTGTGGAACGCATGACCCGGGACGGACGGCCGACCAGTGAGGTTCTCGCTCTCGAAGCCAGACGTCTTTTTGCTGAGAATCCGCTCAGTCAGCGACGTGCCCTGCAGTTCTTCCAGGAGTATTTCGACTATGAGAAGGCCAAGGACATCTTCAAAATGGCGGAAGGCCGCGTGCACTGGGCTCCGGCCTATGTCGCGGACCTCGACCTTCTCATCTCGAACGTCCTGGAGAAGGATCAGCATGTCTTCCGCACTCTCCTGACGACCAGAGAATATCGGCTCAGGCTATCCAACAGTTTCGCCAACGCTTCCCCCCTCGCCTACAATCTCCCACCTGATGTGAAGCGCAGCGGAGAAGTCATTCGCATGCCGAGGGATCAACGCATGGGTGTTCTGACCCATCCCGCCTGGCTTGTCGCTCATTCGGGCAATTTCGACAATGACCCCATCCGGCGTGGCCTCTGGATCCGCAAGAAACTTCTTGGGGGCATGGTTCCCGACATCCCCGTCAGCGTGGATGCCAAGCTCCCCGACGAGCCGGAGTGGTCCCTGCGCAGGAGGCTGGAAATTACCAATGCGGACCAGTGTTACAAGTGCCACAGCAAGATGAACGACCTGGGTCTTCCCTTCGAGCGCTTCTCGCACCTGGGGCGCTACCGGCGCCTGGAGCTGGGGCAGGAGGTCAATACCCGGGGAGCGATCACGCGGTCCGGGGATACGTCCATTGACGGTCCGGTTGATACCCCTTTTGAAATGATCGCGAAGCTCGCAAGCTCGAAACGGGTCGAGCAGGTGTTCACCCGCCATGTCTTTCGCTTCTTCATGGGGAGGAATGAAGCCCTCGGGGATGCCGCGACCTTGCAGGACGCTCACCGAGCCTACCGGGAATCCGATGGGAGCTTTCAGGCCCTGGTGATCTCTTTCCTCAGTTCCGACTCCTTCATCTACCGGGTCTCAGCTTCGAGTGGCAAATAGGGCGGTTGGCCTGACATCCCGCCCTTGTCCGGATTTTACCGAGCCCCTGTGCGAGGCACTGGGTTCGCCGGAGTCAGGGGGAGGACACAGGGAAACAGATGAATCTGGGCCGGGCGGACGTGGGAAGAGAGCGCGCCAAGGTAATTGAGGAATGAGGGGCGACCGGGGAGACTGCTTGCGACGAGTTTCCTGGTGGTCCGCTCGAAGGTGAAGGGGTAGAAAGTTGTTCCCAACCCTTGGAAGGGGCCGTAGCAGTTGCCTGACTTTAATTTTCTTGGCTACCCGGGCCTTTGCGGGGAAAATTCGTGCGGTATATATGAACAAGAATGGTGTTCTGTTTGCAGTAGTCTGCAGCATTTGGCTCGGCAGCTTCGTGGAGAGGCTGTGCGGGCAGGTTCCCGGTCGCAATGAGGCGGGATATCTGACCCCCTTGAAGTTTCAGAAGGGGGAGGCCCAGTTTGGTAACTGGAAGATCAGCGCTAGTTCCCGGCTGGCGAGTCAGGGGAGGTTCAGTTATGGCCCGGGTAACGTCGTCCTCACCGGGTCCGGGAGCGCCTGGGTGGAAGGTGTGCGTGGTGATGGGATCGGGCAATGGCTGCACTTTGACTTGGACTATCCGCAGCTTTTTTCGAAGGTCATTATTCGGAATGGCTACCAACGGACTGACAAGGCTTTCAGGGAGAACGGACGCGTCAGGGAGTTGCGCCTGACGTGGCCGGCCGGCCAGAAAACGGTCCTCCTGAGGGATGTGAAGGGCGCTCAATCCATTCTCTTGAAGAAGGGCGGATTGCGGACGCCATGGATCCGACTCGAGATCGTTTCGGTGTATCGGGGTTCCAAGTACCGGGATACGGCAATCTCTTCGGTGGGCTTCAATATGGAAGACTTCAATGAGGTGCCGTAGGCCGGCTGGCGGTGCGGTATGCTCCAAGCGTTTGCCGCGCGTGCAATGACGAGGAATGCAGACTTCCCGGGTTTTTTCCGGATGAGATGTCTCATTGTCCCGCTGCTGTTGATGGGGTTGCCGCTGCGGGCCGGCAGCATTGTTGATTTGCGACAGGGATCACTGGGAGAGCTGGCAGCAAAGGCTTCGGCAGGCCACGAGATATGCATCGTCACACTGGGAGGGTCGATTACGCAGAAGGCGGACGGGCACAGCAGGATGATACCGGATTGGTTCCAGCAGCGGTTTCCGAGTGCTAAAGTGAAGTCTCACAATGCCGGGTTATCTTCAACCTGTTCGCACAGTGGGGCGTTTCGCTTCCGGAAACACGTCTTGGACCGGAAGCCAGACCTGCTGGTTGTCGAATTCGCGGTCAATGACGACCAGGATGCCCGGCACTCGTATGACGAGGCGGTCAAGGGTATGGAGGGTGTCGTCCGGCAGGCTCATGCAAACAACGTGCCGGTCTTGATGATTCTTTTCGTCAACGACCACCTCCTGAAGGCTGAGCAGGGAGGAGAGGTCGCGGTTTCCGTCCGTGCGCACCTTGCGGTGGCCGATCACTATGGCGTGCCCACCATCAACGTCCCGCGGGCGCTGGCCCGGTCAATTGAACGGAATGAGATGGATTGGAAGGCCTACGGCGGGGTGCACCCAAATGCGAAGGGATACCGTTTTGTGTGCGGCTATGTGAATGAGGCTGCGATGCAATTACTGAGGCGTCCTGCCCGGAGCCGGGTCAGCCTGCCCAATCCCCTGAAGGTGGACAGTTTTTCCAAGGGGGCCTGGAGGAGTCCTGCCGGGGCCACGTTTTCATCTGGCTGGCAGGTCGGGAAGGTCGAACGCAATCTGCTGGCACCCGGCGGTTTTCGGAAGGACTACGAGGTGTATCCGATGGCGATAGCCAAAGAGCCGGGAGCGTCCCTGACCTTCCAATTTGAGGGGACAGCGGTGGGGGCTTTCCTGCTGGCCGGGCCGGATGCCGGGCAGGTTGAAGTCCGGGTGGACGGTGGCAAGCCACGGATCGTGGACCTCTACCATGACCCCTACAGCAGGGGCTTGCATTATCCCCGGACCCGGATGTTCATGGAAGGGCTGGAGAGCGGCAGGCACACGTTGAGCCTGAAGGTGCTTCCCGCTCATCACCGCAAGAGCAAGGGGACGACCTGCTCTCTCCTTTATTTTGCCGTAAACGAGTAAGTGTTCTAGTCGGGATAGTCTCCTGATCCGGTTGTCATGACCCTTCCCAAGCACGTCCAGTGGATCGCCAATCCGAAGGGGGGAGTCGGGGATAATGTGAAGCTTGCGCAACGGGCCTGTGACGTGCTGAAGAGCCATGGAGTGGGTTCAGGAGTGACGGTCACCGAACATGCAGGTCATGCCCGCTCCCTCGTGCAGGAGATCGCCTGGGAGGAAGGTCATGCCATCGGGGGGATTGGCGGGGACGGGACGATGCACGAACTGGTCAATGGCCTCATGAGTCGGCGAGCAGAGGAACGCATGCCCCTGACCTTGTTGCCGGGAGGGACCGGGAATTCCTTTCTGAGGGATCTTGATCGAATTGATCCCGAAGGAGCACTTGAGGGCCTCGCGGCTCTTTCCAGCCGCTCCATTGATCTCTTTGAGGTCCGCATTGGTCCGGTTGTCCGGTATGGTTTCAACATCATCGGGTGGGGGCTCTTTTCCCATGCCAACGAGCTGGCGGAAGCGCTGAGATGGATGGGGCGGCGCCGCTACGACATCGCGGCCCTGATCCGGTTGGTGCAGAACAATCAGTTTGACGGCCGGTTGGAATTTGACGGGCAGGTCGTGGGGGGAGGGTTTTCCGTCCTGGCAGCGGCCAATACGATGTATACCGGACTCGGGATGAAACTGGCGCCGCAGGCCCGCCTCGATGATGGCAAGCTGGATCTGGTGTTCCTCCGGAACACCAGCCGAAGGATGCTGTTGAACCTCTTCAGGGGGTTGGGAACGGGGAGGCACGTTGAGCGTCCTGAAGTCGAGTATCACCAGGTCCGGGAATTCTCGCTCGTCACGGAGGAGGGGGTTTCCATCACGCTTGATGGTGAGTTGATTGAGGGGGGGAGCTTCGCGGTCCGTGTTCTGCCGGGGGCACTTTCCCTGTTACTGTAAAAGGTGCCTTCTGGATGGCTCGAGGCTTTGTTCGCAGGTGAGCGCGGGGGGATTGAGAATTGGAGGGGGCCGGGGATTGGTCTAGTGTGCGGGGAGAGATGAGTGATGAATCAGCAGGTGGATGCGGTCTTCCAGGGTGTGGAAGCAGGACCGGTTTTTTCCTGTGGGTGATGCATCATGGTGCGCACCTGGTCCCGCGCGGGGCGGGGTTTCCCGCTGCCTGCATATTCGTGGCGCTGGCGGGTGTATTGCCCGTCCGGGGTGAAACGGGTTTCCGCTCCTCCTATTACAAGGACGGGGAGATTCATGTGAACGTCCTTGGGACGGATGAGGGGAAGCCGCTTACCAGCGGCCACTGGGACTTCAAGCCCTCCTGGTCGAAGACGGGGGACATGCTCGTGTTTTTCCGTCGCCTGAAGAATGACCCGGACGTGCTCAGGTGGAAGACCGCGGTTTGCATCATCAAGGTGGATGGAAGCGGGTTCCACAGGCTCACCGACGGAACGCATACTGATTTCAACCAGACGTGGACGCGGGACGGGACGAATACGCCGATCTGGAATCGCCGTAATCCTCAGACCGGGGCTTTCCGCGTGATGGCGAGCAAGGTCGGGGCCGAACCGGGGCAGGAATATCCCCTCACGGGGAAGGATTATCACAGCTGGGCCTACACCTGTCTCCGGGATGGACGAATTTTCGTGGGAGGGAATCCTCCCGGGCTGCAGCGGGGCTATTTTCTCATGACCCCCGACCGGCAGGGAAAGCCTCGCTTCGAAAGAGTTTCCTGCGAGCTTGCGAGGCGGGGGACGCTGGATCGGGTGAGCCTTTCCCCAAGTGAGAGGAAGATCTGTTTCGAGTACACCCGGGGATTCAGGCGCAAGGTGGCAGGCCGAACGCTCTACCTCGCGGACTTTGATGTGGACAAGCGCCTCATCAGCAATGCGAGGCCCTTTGCCAATACGGAGGGAAAGCCGACCTGGTTTGCGTATCCACGCTGGACACCGGATGAGAGTGCCATCGTCTACCACGCGGGCCGCAAGCTCTTCCTCTACACTCTCGAGGACGAGACGACCCGGAAGGTCTCCATGGACGACGAGGCCGACTACCGCTACCCTCATGGCGAGGCCACACCGAAGTAGGTCTCCCCGGAGGGTCAAGGCCACTGTATTTTGCGTGTATGGATATGAAACCGTGGATGGTGATGTCGCTCAGCCTGGCCTGCGTGCTGTGCGAAGCGTGCGGGGAGGAGAAGGCCGGGGCTGGAAAAGCTGTCTGGGACGGTTACCGCGGGGATGGGTGGTTTGCTGACCGGGGGCCGCGGGTCGCGGCGAATCGCTACCTGCTCGAACTGGGGAAGATAGATTTCTCCCGCAGGGTGATCCGGACATTCAAGATGTCCGGCCTGCCCGAGACGCGCTTTACGGTTGGATTCGTCCTGCGGGCCCTTCTGCCCCTCGAGCCCGTGGGCAAGGAGCAGAAGGACTACAATCGGGCGGAGGTGCGGATCCTGCTCCTCGGTAAGGAGGGAAAAAAGCTCCTCGACCAGAAGGCCCGGTTTTCAGAGTGGACCTGGTCGGGCTCGATAGGGGGGACGAGCAGGTATGTCTACCTGCGGGGGGATCCCGGACGGCCCGGTCCCTCCCAGTTTGCGCCCAAGCAGGACGAGGAGTATTTCCTGACCGTCGAGATCGAACCGCTCTCCGATCCCGGCAAGGTGGTCGAGGCCACCCTTGAGTTACAGGGGGGAGGACGCAAGGTGGAGTAAGGGAGGATCGGAACTGGTGGTAGGAAGGCTCTTCCGCTAGACCTTGGGGAGCGCAGGGCATGGTGATTCCCTGCAGGGTCCATGCCTGAGATTATCCAGATCGCAATTCTCCTTGGCACGGTGGCAGCCGTGGTTCTCCTCGTCCTGATGCTCGGCCGACTCAGGGTGGATTCCCCGGAGGCGGCGGAGCGGGTTTTGCGGGAGGAACTGCGGGCTGGAAGGGGAGAAAGTCAGGAAACGGCCCAGAAGCTCCGGGAGGAACTTGGCAAGGGGTTGAAGGATGGGAATGATTCGCTCACCCGGAGCCTTGCG
>CAWWCX010000179.1:0-8058 GCA_963935445.1 uncultured Roseibacillus sp. | reverse complement strand
GATCTAGTACGGTCTCGTGGGCTCGGAGATGTGTATAAGAGACAGTTGACAACCTGATCGACGATTCGGGGGCAGCCACCACCGCGTCGGTGAGTTGGAGCGTGAATAACACCTGGTCCGCCACGGGCTCTGCCCCGGGTGGGGGAGGTGATGCGGACATGATGTCCGGTTACCTCGATAATCTTCACGATGGGGGGACCCTCACTGTCACCAGTATTCCCTTTGCGGCCTACGATTTGCGCATCTACCACAACACGGATAGCGCGGGGGTAATGGGGTTTACAGTCGATGATGGGACAGGTGCTGCTCTCACCCGGTACAGCCAGCAGCAGGGTGGAGGAGGCTCCAACTATCCCCTGGGTGGGGGAAGCGGGTTCGTGGGCAGCACAAGAACGTCGGGCGGAAACAGTGGAACGAGCAGTAATTTCACCCTCTACGAGGGGCTTACCGGGAGGAGTCTCAATATCACCGGAGTGCGGGGAAGTTTCGGAGATAGCCGGGCTCGCCCCAATGCCTTTCAGATCGTGGAACTGGTGGCTCCCGGCTCACCGCGGGTCGAAAACAGACCGGCAACGGGCCTGACGGCCCAGTCGGCCCGGTTGCAGGGTTCCGTGATCGAAACCGGGAGCGCGGCCCCGTCCGTCACGATCTATTACGGTGATAACGATGGCCTGGCCAATCCGGCGGACTGGGATGACAGGGTGGATCTGCCGGGGACCCACTCGGGGGACTTTTTTGCGAACGTGACGAACCTGAGTCCCGGCACGACGTATTATTTCAGGGCCTTCGCCAGCAACGCATCTGGCTCAAGGTGGGCGCCTGCGAGTGAGACTTTTCAGACCACGGTGGCTCCGCCTGCAGTCGTCAACATGGCCGCGACCGCGATTATGACGGACAGTGCCACGGTTGGTGCCGAGATTACCGGCACCGGGGGAGAGGACCCCCTCGTCACCATCTTCTACGGGTTGACCGATGGTGGGAGCACGGAGGGGAACTGGGAAAACTTTGTGCTGCTGGGGGCGCAGTCCGGCGTGGCCGGCACTACGATCGGAAGCCTGTTGACTGGGCGCACCTACTTCCACCGGGCTCGCGCGTCCAATGCCGGGGGGAGTGCCTGGGCGTCCACTTCCTTGAGTTTTGAGACTGCCCGGCCGGTGCCACCCTCCGTTGTCAATCGCGGTGCGGACGGGGTGCGGGGGGCCTCGGCCAACCTGCGGGGCGAAGTCACCAATGCTGGTTTCGACGCCCCTGCGATCACGATTTTTTACGGCCGGGAGGATGGGGGAACCGATCCCGGAGGCTGGGATCAGTCAGTGACCATCGGGGAAAGGAGCGGGACATTCTCCCTCTTCGTTTCGAACCTTGCTGAGCTGACCCCGTACTTCTTCCGGTGCCGGGCCACCAACGTGGCGGGAACGGCCTGGGCCCCTGCCAGCGGAACCTTCACCACCGGAGACCTTCTGAGCAGCTCGATTGTCATCAACGAAATTCACTATGATCACGAACCCAAGACCGAGCGGGGAGAATTCGTGGAGCTCTTCAATCCTGGTGATTCCCCTGTGCTTCTCGCCGGGTGGCAGTTCAACGGAGCGATTGATTACGACTTTCCCCCGGGCACTGAGATTCCGGCCAACGGCTTTCTCGTCATTGCCGAGGACCCGGACGCCATGGGCAACATCTTCGGGGTGAACAACGCTCTCGGTCCCTATGAGGGACGTCTCAGCAACGATGGCGAGCGCCTGGAGCTTGAGGACGAGAATGGAGCCCTGGTGGACGAGGTCGATTACGGGATCGGCTTTCCCTGGCCCACCGCCTCGCGAGGGGCGGGGTCATCGATGGAGCTCATCAACGAGGATCTCGACAATGACCTGGGAAGTTCCTGGCGAGCGTCGGGTAATGTCACCCCGGGAGGGCCTCAGGTCATCTACGTGGGTTCCGGGGAGTCGTGGCGTTACCGCAAGGGCACGAGCGAAGCTTCCAGTCCGGGTGATGCCTGGCGTGCGCAGGGCTTCCCGGAAGACGGCAGCTGGCTCACGGGCAGGGCGGGCTTTGGTTACGGGGACGGGGATGACACCACGACGCTCGGTGACATGCAGAACAGCTACTCCACTGTGTTCCTGCGCAAGGAGTTCACTGTCACGGGGCAGATTCCCCGTCAGCTTCTCATCCGGGTTTATCACGATGATGGTGCGATCGTCTGGATCAACGGAGACGAGGTGGCCCGCGTGAGCGTGGATCAGGGAGATCTTACCCACGAGGGCATCCGTGCCTCGGATCCAGCCGGGGGAGAGCATGGGAGTGCGGTGGACAACCACGAGGCATCCTGGACCGATATCATATTCCCCGGAGCGGCCGGCACCCTGCAGTCCGGAACCAACACGGTGGCAGTGCAGGGCTTCAATGGGAACCTCTCCAGCAGTGACTTTTCCCTTGATTGCGAAATCAGGACCCCTCCCCCGGGAAACCCGGCGATTGGAGTTCCCACGCCGGGAGCGGCGAATTCGGTCTATGCCGGGAATGCCCCGCCCAATATCAGGCAGGTTGATCACTCGCCCAGCCAGCCCGGGGCGGGAGAGGAGGTCGTGATCAGTGCCAAGGTGAGCGACCCGGATGGCGTGGAGAGCGTGGTCCTGAGATATCAGCTGGTGGAGCCCGGGGCCTACATTCACAAGGAGGACTCCACCTACGAACGCAACTGGGTGCCGCTCACAATGGTGGATGATGGCACGGGTGGGGATGTTGCGGCAGGAGATGCTGTCTACACGGTGACGATGCCCCCCGGTCTGCAGGTGCACCGGAGGCTCATTCGTTACCGGATCACTGTGGAGGACAGCCTGGGCAATGCCCAGCAGACGCCATTTGAGGATGACGAGTCACCGAACTTTGCCTACTTCTGTTACAACGGCGTGCCAAACTGGAGGGGTTCCAAGCGCCCCGGAGTCCTTCCCACGCTGGCCTATCCAGCCGCCGCCCTCGAGAGTGTCGCGGTCTACCACCTCATAACGAAGGAGTCCGATGTCATTCTTTGTCAGTGGACGGGGCCTGCCGACGGTGAATACCGCTACCTTGGGACGTGGGTCTACGAAGGAAAGGTCTATGACCACATGCGCTACCGGATCCGGGGGCGGGCTTCCACCCGTGCGGCGGGTAAGAACAAGTGGAAGTTCAACTTCAATCGCGCGCGTCCCCTTGAGGCTCGTGACAATTACGGGCGCAAGTATGAAGTCCCGTGGGACAAAATCAACGGTCTGCCCGCAACGAACCCATGGTGGCGCAACAACGCTTCCACGGACGGCACTGTCTTCTGTGAGTCGGTGGGGTTCCGCCTCTACCAGCTGGCAGGAGCGCTGGCCAGTAACACGCAGTTCTATCATTTTCGTGTCATCGACAAGCCGGCAGAGGCTCCTTCGGACCAGTACGACGGCGACTTCTGGGGCCTCTACATCGCGATTGAGCAGCCTGACATCAAGTTCCTCGAGTCCCGTAACATGCCCGAGGGGAACCTTTACAATGTCCACGGTGGATCAGGATCAACCAAGAGGGCTCAGGGCTCGACCCAGGTCAGCGACAAGTCGGACCTCTTTGCGTTCCAGGGTTTGCACAGCAGCGGGACCTCTCAGGCCCAGTGGGAGGCGAACCTGGAGTTCGAGGACTACTTCGCATTCAACGCAATCAACCTCGCGATCAACAACTCCGACATGCGGCCGCAGGAGAACATAAATTATTATCACAACTCGGAGACCGGGAAGTGGCATATCCTTCCCTGGGATATTGACCTGACCTTCGAGGATGCGCCCCATCTCGGCCGGGGAGACACCTCCGCGTGGGAGCGAATCTATCACTGTCTCCAGTATTCGGGCATCAACCAGGAATATGAGAACAAGGTGCGTGAAATCCTCGACCTCCTCCTCGACAATGATCAGGCCGCCCATGTCGTCGAGGAATATGCGGGATTTCTCACGCAGGGAGGAGCCAACAACATCGTGGAAGCCGGACAGGCGGTCTGGGATTATCACCCCCGTAAGAGCAAGAAGGGAATCTGGTATGCAAACTTCAACGGGGCGCTCCTGCCCAATCGGACGTTTGGGGATCTCACCCAGTATACCAAGGACTTCCTGACGGTGGGAGGTTACGGTCGCAGTAATCTGGCCAGCAAGGCGGCGGATTCGTCCATTCCCGACAGGCCTGCGATTTCCTACGTGGGACCGGCCGGCTTCCCGACCGACTCCCTGGTCTTCCAGTCCTCTGCCTTCAGCGATCCACAGGGCGTCCGAACATTCGGATCCATGGAATGGCGCCTCGGAGAGATCCGGAACCCCACGACGCCGAATTACGTGGCCGGGGACCGGTATATCTACGAGATCGAGTCCTCCCACCAGAGCGCGCGCCTTACGCCGTTTGAGAGCCGGTTCACCTTCCCCACGGCAGAGGTGCGCCCGGGGCGGACCTACCGTGCGCGGGTGCGTCACATCGACGGCAGTGGCCGGGCCAGTCACTGGTCGGCCCCGGTGGAGTTCACCGCCACCGCCCCGGACCTTGCTCCCTGGGTCGACAACCTGGTTGTCAGTGAGTTGAATTACAATCCACTTGCAGCCAGCGGTGCCGAAATCGCGGCTGGCTTCGTGACCTCGGACTTTGAGTTCGTAGAACTGAGGAACATCAGCAGCACGCTTACCCTCGATCTCACGGAGATACGCTTCACAAAGGGCATCGATTTTGACTTTGCAGGCGGGTCAATCACGAGCCTCGCGCCCGGCGCATTCGTCCTGGTGGTGCGCAACATCGAGGCCTTTGAATCGCGGTATGGAGCAGGCCTTCCCGTCGCCGGTCAATTCGAACCTGACAACCTTTCCAACGGTGGGGAAAACGTGAAGCTCTCCTTCGGGGCGGGCGTTGCCATCAGGGAATTCCAGTATCTCGATGCAGCCCCCTGGCCCCCGGCTGCAGATGGATCAGGTCGCTCGCTGGTACTCATCGAGCCCGGTTCGGCACCTGACCACGCCGATCCTGTCAACTGGCGTGCGAGCGCGCGGGTAGGTGGCAGTCCGGGAGCGGCGGAGCCGAGCGCGACCCTCGCCAGCTGGAAGGATGACAACTTCACCCCGGCCGAGCTGGCTGATCCCGGCTTCACCGGTAATGACCTCGATCTCGATATCGATGGCATGAACATGATCCTGGAATACGCCCTCGTCGCAGATCCCAGGGTCTTCGATACGGAGAAGCTCCCCACGTTGGTCGTGGTGGATGACGGTGGGGTTGGTTACCTGGGCCTGCGTTACCGGCGTCGTGCCGATGCCGGGGATCTCACCTATGAGATCGAATCTTCAACAGACTTGGTCAACTGGACCGCGGAAGGAGGAGTGATTCTTGTGGGAACGACCGACAATGGTGACGAATCGGTTACAGAAACTGCGAGGCTGGCAGTGGCCGTGGGAGCGTCCGACCGGCGCTTCCTACGGCTCAAGGTGTCGGTGAACTGAGGAAAACCGTCCTCAATGCAGGAGGAGAGACCACGCTTGGCCGGCTGGGATAACCTGCTACAGACCCGGATTGCAAATCCGTGTTCGGGGGTCCACACTGCCCACCCGTTTCACCAGCAGAAAGTGAATGAACAAGGTTCCCTTCAGTTTGCTACTCGTGCCTGCAGCCCTTCTGCTGGCCGCATGCAATGAGCAGGCGGAAGAAGGTGGTTCGGCAGGTGCCGGGACGACTCGTCCCTCCCCACAGGCCCCGCCCGGAGGATTACTGGAAGCCACGCCGCTGGCCCCGCGCTCTGAGCCGGAGGGCGAGACTCTCTTTCGGCGCCTCGGCCCGGAGATGACCGGAGTGGCCTTCCAGAACGACATCGATATCACCCACGAGCTGAAGCGGCTCTATCATTCGGGCTTCGTATGCGGGGGGGTGGCCATCGGGGATGTGGATGGTGACGGGCGCCCCGATCTCTTCTTTGCGAGTGGCCCGGGTGAGAACCGGCTCTACCGTCAGACCGAGGTGGCCTTTAGGTTTGAGGATGTCACGGAGCGTGCGGGCGTCGCCGGGGATGAGGCCTGGGGCACCGGCGCGGCCCTGGCCGACATCGACAATGATGGAGACCTCGACCTCTACATCTGCAACTATGATTCGCCCAACCAGCTCTACCTCAATGACGGAAGAGGACAGTTCGAGGAGTGCGCTTCCCGGTTCGGCCTCGCCCAGGTTGATGCCTGTCTCATGCCGACCTTCTGCGACTACGACCGGGATGGCGACCTGGATGTATTCCTCCTGACCAACCGCTACTACCGCGAGGGTGGTCGTCCGGGCCAGCCTCCGTTCGAGCAACTCCCGGGAGGAAAAGCCCGGGTCAAGGCAGAGTTCACGAAGTTCTACGGGTTGGTTGAGAAGGGGCCGGGAAACTACGACATGGATGAGATTGGCCGGCCTGACCTGCTGCTGCGCAATGATGGCGGAACCTTCACCGATGTCAGCGCCGAAGCGGGTATCCAGACCCGGGGCCATGGCCTGTCTGCCACGTGGTGGGATTACGACCAGGACGGACTGATGGATCTTTACGTCTGCAACGACTTTGCCGACCCCGACAATCTCTTCCGCAATAACGGAGATGGCACCTTCACAGACACGATTACCACGGTTGTGAACTACACACCCTGGTTTTCAATGGGTGCCGATGCGGGAGACATCAACAACGACGGGCAGCTCGACTTTGTGGCCCTCGATATGGCGGCCACTACCCACTACAAGGACAAGATGGGCATGGGGGAAATGGGCGTGATGCGTTACGTGATTGAGAAAGCGATGCCCAGGCAGGTCATGCGCAACTGCCTCTTCCTTGCCACGGGAACGAACCGGTATATCGAAACGGCTGGCCTGTCGGGAGTAGCAAACTCGGATTGGTCGTGGGCTGCGAAGCTGGCAGACTTCGATAACGACGGACGGGTCGATCTCTTCATTTCGAACGGGATGGCCCGCGACTTCAACAATTCCGACATCTCGTTCACGCTCGCTGACCAGATCGGGAAGAGCGAATGGGATCACTACGAGGATTCAGCGCCGCGTCCTGAGCAGAACCTGGCCTTCCGTAACAAGGGGCAGTTGAAGTTCGCTGACACGAGCAGGAGCTGGGGACTGGATCACACTGGAATGAGCTATGGTAGTGCCTACGGGGATCTCGACGGGGACGGGGATCTCGACCTCGTGACGGTAAACCTGGATGAGCCGGTCAGCATTTACCGGAACGGATCTGGCGAGGGCAATTGCGTGACTGTCCGCCTGCGGGGCAGTCGTTCCAACCGCTATGGACTTGGCGCACTGGTGATGCTTGAGGCGGGGGGCATGAAGCATGTGCGCCAGCTTGTTCCCATGAGTGGCTATCTCTCAAGCAATGAGCCAATCCTGCACGTGGGTCTGGGGGAAGTCTCCTCTGTCGACTCCCTGAGGGTACGCTGGCCGGACGGGGGCGTGCAGACCTACCGGGACCTGGCGGTGAACCAGTCCTACACGATCACGGAGGCGGGAGAAGATCTTCCAAGGTGGCGAAAGCCAGTCCGTGAGCACCTCTTTGTCCGGGAGGAGCGTCTCCGTGGCATCGTGCACAGGGAGAGGATCTTTGAGGATTTCGTCCGCCAGCCGCTTCTGCCGAATAAGCTCTCCCAGCTCGGCCCGGGAGTCGCGGTTGCGGATGTGAATGGCGATGGTAGTGAGGATTTCTTCTTGGCGGCACCCCGCGGACAGTCGGGAGCTGTCTTTTTCAATGACGGCAAGGGTGCGTTCCGGGTGGGATCTGGCGGGCCGTTCGATGCGGATCGGGACTCGGAAGGGATGGGCGTTCTCTTCTTCGATGCCGAGGGTGATGGTGATGCGGATCTCTATGTGGCAAGCGGAAGTTACGAATACGATCCGGGAAGCCTCCTGACCCGCGACCGTCTCTATCTCAACGACGGCGAGGGCAACTTCAGCAAGGCCTCGCTGGATGCCATCCCCCTGAACACCGACAACAGCAGTTGCGTGGTAGCGGCTGCTGTCTCTTATACACATCTGACGCTGCCGACGATATGCAGTGTG
>CAWWCX010000178.1:0-8072 GCA_963935445.1 uncultured Roseibacillus sp. | reverse complement strand
GTGAGGATCATTAATTTGTCGGCCCGCGTCGGGAACGCTTTCCCGAATACCGGGGTTCGCATCAACGAAATCATGGCCAGCAACGGTCAGTCGCTCGTGGACGGGGATGGAAATTCCTCAGACTGGATCGAGTTGTTCAATGCCGGTCCCGGTGCAGTCGAGCTGTCGGGCTGGTATCTGACTGACGATGAGGAAGACCTGAGGAAGTGGCGTTTTCCAGAGGTGACCCTTGCGGAGAATGGCTATCTGGTGGTTTTTGCCAGTGGGCAGGAAACCGAAGACTACGTCGACGCCGGTGGGTCCCTCCATACGAGCTTCCGTCTGAGTGCTGGTGGTGAATACCTGGCCCTTGTGGCTGATGATGGAGCTACGGTGGTCAGCGCGCTGGAACCCCTTTTTCCACCGCAGTTCAACGATATTGCCTATGGATCCTTTCAGAGCGGTGGAGAAGTGAGGGACCTCCTGGCTGCCTCGAATGCACAGGTCTTCATTCCGGAGGACGGGGATCTCGGGAATTCCTGGCTGAACCGGACCTTTGTTCCGGGACCCGGTTGGGTCGATGGCGTGGGAAGGGGTGTAGGCTATGACACGGGAACAGACTACGATCCCTATATTTCCACTGACATCGAATCGGAGATGAGAGGGACAGGCTCATCCGCACTGATCCGCATTCCGTTTGACGTGTCAGATGTCGCTGCGGTTTCTGCGCTCTCCTTGGCGATCAGATATGATGATGGCTTTGTCGCCTATCTGAACGGAACCGAGATTGCCAATCGGAACGCTCCTGGATTTCCAGTCTGGGATGATGTGGCCAGCAGCAGTGTCAATGAGGATGAGAATGTGGAGACTATTGATGTCTCGGCATTTGCTGGAGAGCTTCAGACCGGTCTCAATATTCTGGCAGTGCACGGGTTGAACCGCTCTCTGGGCAGTTCAGATTTTCTCGTGGATGTCGTGCTGGAAGCTGCTTCCCGGGGAAATGGTCCGCTCTCGGTCGGCTATCTCGAGCAGGCCAGTCCCGGTGCTCCCAACGCGGGCTCGACCACCCCGGGTCCCATGGTTTCGCAGGTTACCCATGCTCCGGATAATCCTCGCCCCAGCCAGGATATCGTGGTGACCGCGATGGTAGAGCCCCGCCTCGCTGACGTTTCGACTGTCGAACTGATCTATCGTGTTGATTATGGGAACGAAGCAACCCTCGAGATGACTGAGGAGGGTGGGCGGTTCACGGCAGTGATTCCGGCTTCAGCATACCGGTCCGGCGACATGGTGCGCTGGTCTGTCCGGGCAACCGATGTCTCCGGGGAGGCCGGGCGGGCTCCTGTCTTTCTCGACCGGACGGGCAACAACCAGTCGCCTGAGTATTTTGGGACAGTGGTTCAAAATGCGCGAATGACTTCGGACCTGCCGATTCTGCAGTGGTTCACCCGGAGCGAATCGGCTTCGAATTCCCGAAGCGGAACGAGGGCCTCCGTTTATTTCGACGGGCGGTTTTACGACAATATTTTTGTTCGAAAGCGTGGTGGAGCGACCAATGGCAGTTCGCAGAAATTCAATTTTAACAAGGGGGACAGTCTCTACATCAGCGAGGACATGCCTGCGCTTGGCGAAATCAACATGAATGCCCGGGGGTCCGACAGCACCTATGTAAGGCAGACGCTGGCCTTTGAGACTTACCAGATGGCAGGGAATGCTAGTTGCAATTCGGCCCTGTGGTACATGCAGCTGAACGGATCATTTGACCGTATTGGTGTTTTTATCGAACAGGTTGATGGAGACTTCCTCGAGCGCAACGGCTATGACCCAGACAGCGAGCTCTACAAGTTCGTGCAGCGTAGTAACCTGAATCCGGTGTTCTATGATACTGTGACCGGGATTGAAAAAAAGACCGGGGACAAATCGGACCTGACTACTGTCCGGAACCTTGTCGCGGGCCTCAACCAGAGGTCTTCTCTCGGTCGGCGCCGGTTTGTCATTGATAACCTGGACCTGCCGCAGGTCTTGAATTACCTCGCGGTCCGTTCGATTACGCAGGATGCCGATGATGTGCGAAAAAATTTCTACGCCTACATCGACAGCCGCGGCGATGGGAGGTGGCGGCTATTTCCATGGGACAAGGATTGGACTTTCGGGGTGACAGGCGACGGGGGGACCTATCTTCCCCATCCGTTTTTTGGAGATCAGGAGCACGCCAAACAGAATGCCAACCAGTGGAACGTGCTCTACGATGTCCTGTTCGAGGAGACGACCACCCAGCGCCTCTACCTGCGCCGCCTCCGGACCCTGATGGAGGATTTGCTCCAACCTGCCAGCACCCCGCAGGGACAGCGGATCCTGGAATCCCGGGCGGCAGGAATCATCGAGCCCGCGAGTCCGCCACTCAGCGGAAGTGTTTCTTCCGTGAATAGTTACCTCAATTCCCGCCGTAATGTCCTGTATGGAACATATCGGAATCTGATTCCCGGCAGGGAACCGACCAACCCTGATATCAGGATCAGTGGAGTCGATTACAATCCAGCCTCCGGAAACCAGGATGAGGAGTACGTGGTTCTGACCAATCATGAGGATACGGAGATTGATGTTTCCGGCTGGAGTGTGACTGGGGGAGTGGAGATGACTCTGGCACCAGGTACCGTGATTGAGCGGAGTGGGGAGCTGTATCTTTCCCCTGACACCCTGGCATTCCGCAACAGGGAGGTGTCGCCCAAAGGCAATGAGGAGCGTCTTGTGGTGGGACCCTACTCAGGCCATCTCTCAAATTTTGGAGAGCTGCTGACCCTGCGGAATGGGGCTGATCTGGTGGTGTCAACATACAGTACGCCGGTGGATCCCAGTGATGCGCAGCGCTATCTTGTGATCAGTGAGATCATGTATCACCCGGACCCGAACCCGGATGAAGAGTTTGTCGAGGTCATGAACATCAGCGAAAGCGTGACCCTCGATCTGAGCGGGGTGCGTTTCACAGCGGGTATTGACTACGCCTTTCCGGCAGGAACCACGCTGGAGCCCGGGGAGCGCTTTCTTATTCCATTTGATTCCTTCGAAAATGGTTCGCGACTGGGTAATGGCGGCGACCGGATCAAACTGGAGGATGCTGATGACAGCACGATTCATGAATTTACCTACAAGGATGGGCCCCGCTGGCCAGCGGAGGCTGATGGTGGTGGCTTCAGCATTGTTCTTGTGAATCCCACCGCGGGTCCCGATCACGGTAGTGCCGAGAACTGGAGAGGCAGCGTGCTCCGTGGAGGGTCGCCCGGTAATTCTGACGAAGCATCATTTGCTGGCAGCCCGGATGAAGACCTCGACCGAGACGGTTACGGAGCCTTTTTCGAGTATTGCACGGGTACTTCCGACCTGGTTCCGGGAGGCAGCCCCTTTCGGCTTTTGGCAGGGGGTGAAGAACGGCTGACTCTGATCCTGCAGGTTAATCAGGGTGCCGACGATGTTTCCCACCGCTTCATGCAGTCCTCCGATCTTCAAAATTGGACGGAGGCGGGTGCAGAGATTTCTCTTCTCTCCCGAGTCAACAACGGAGATGGGACAGCAACACTCACTTATGAGAGTCAACCGGGGGCGGTAAACCCGGTCGTGACCCGCAGATTCCTTCGAGTGGAGTTTACCGCGCCCTAGTCATGCTGCGGTGAACTGAGCTGCAGCTCTGGTGCACTCCGTCCAGCCGGTGAGTTCCTGCCAGGCTTACTCTTCCACCCGGGAGTTGATCACGGACTGGCTGAGATTTCCGTTCACGTCGAAGAGGTTGATGATGTAGATCAGAGGCTGGCCCGCCACGAGAGGGCGTGGGGAGTTCACCGTCAGGACCCCGGACTTCTTGCGGGCACTCTTCAGGGAGAGGTCCTTCACGAGAGCGTCAATCTGTCCGCCGCCCCGCTGGAGGATGACCAGAGGGCCGAGACCCTTGTTGTCGCTCATATTGAGAGCGAGTTTCACGGACTTGTCCCCGGCCCTGGGAGCTCTTGAGATCTTGAATTCGTGAATTTCCGGGGCCTTGGAATCAGTCTTGTCGAAGGACTCGCTGAAGAAGCGACTGGCAGCGGCCATGCGGGCGTGGGCGGCGGAGAATCGGACCGGGCGTCCGGGAGCGGTCTCGCGATCGAACATCTGGCCGAGGTGGTCGTAGCCCCGCATCATGATGTTCCGGGGGTCCCGGGTGTCGTGCAGCATGCCGAAGATGTGGCCCAGTTCGTGGATGAGGACGCCATTGCTGGTCTGGGATTCCCGGTTGCGGGGACGTTCGTCCTCGCCGGCGACCTTGCGGACCGGGGTCTGGTCCATGAAGTAGCGGATCTGCTCCTCAATGGTGGAGGCGGTTACCTCGTCCCGGAAAATGTCACCCGAGACGCAGGCGAGACCGGAGTAGACATGGGGTATGGGCCTGGCCTCGGCGACCGCCCCGGCCTCGGAGAATACGAGGGTGGGGCGGTTCCGCGAATAGCCGGTGGTCTCCCAGATTTCCTGCTGCTGGGTGTTCAGGAGGCGATCGATATCAAAGGGTTCTCCGGTATAGAAGGCGGAGGGATGCTTCGCCTTGACGAGATGAACCTTGAGTCGGCCATCCTCCGAGAACTCGAAGTCGAGGCCGCTGGTCCGGTGTCGGTTGGCCTTCATTTCCCTCCGGTAGACGTCTGCTACGACCCGCATGAGGACTTCGCATTTTTCCCGGTAGCCAGGTTTCACCTCCCGGTCGGTGGGAACGAAGTAGACCAGCCGGACCTTGTAGTCCTTGTTCAGGTCCTTGAGCGGCGGAGGAATGACGAGGTCACTCGCATCGCCGGGAGGGAGGGGTTGGTTGCCGTTGCGCTGGGCCATAAGCCCCAGTCCGAGAATGAGGAAGAGGACGCCAATGGCAGAAAACAGGGAGCCTGAGGGGAGTCTCATGAGCGTCGCAGTTAAACACCTTTGTCCCCGTCTTACAAGTGCGCGCCGCATGGTGAAGCGGCACCGGAATCCTGCTGAGGCGGGTAAAGAGGTGCTTCATCGCCAGTTTGATCTTTTGGGAAGCCCGCTTGGGATTAGTTTGGAGTCATGACGGAGGAGGGGTGCTCTGCATCGCGACCGGTGACCCTGATGCCAGCCATTGCGGTGGTGGTCGGGAACATGGTGGGAACGGGAGTGTTCACCACGCTGGGTTACCAGTTGGTGGAAATTCAGTCGGGCTTTGTCCTGATGGCCCTGTGGGCGTTGGGAGGAATCTGCGCGTTGTGCGGGGCGGTTTGTTTCGGGGAGCTCGCGGCCGCCCTTCCCCGTTCGGGCGGCGAGTATCATATCCTCTCTCGAATCTACCATCCAGCAGTCGGCTTTCTCTCGGGATGGATCTCGGTGACGGTGGGCTTTGCGGCACCGGTTGCCCTGGGAGCAATGGCATTCGGGAGCTACATGTGCGGGGCCCTGGCTCTCGAAGGGGCGAAGTGGGAAGTGGTGCTTTCGACAGTGGTGGTCCTGCTGGTAGCGGGGATTCACCTGCGAGATATCAGTCTGGGTGCACGCTTCCAGACGATCTTCACTACTCTCAAGATCTGCATCATCCTGTCTCTCATCGGGTGCGCGTTTCTGCTGGGAGAGAAGCAGGAGATCGGTTTTCTTCCGCGAAGAGGGGATTTCAAGATGCTCTTCAGCCCCGAGTTCGCGGTGGCTCTGGTGTTCGTCATGTATGCCTACACCGGGTGGAATGCGGCGACCTACATTGCGGATGAGGTTCGTGAACCCCGGAAGACGGTGCCGAGGGCTCTTCTTGCGGGAACCATGCTGGTAACCATCCTCTATCTCGCGCTGAATGGGGCTTTCCTCACGACAACTCCGAGGGAAGAGATGGCGGGAAAGGTGGAGGTTGCCCAGGTGGCGGCAACCCATGTCTTTGGGGAGACCGGGGGGCGCGTCATGGCGGCTCTGATCAGTCTGGGGTTGCTGTCATTGATCAGCGCCATGACCTGGGTAGGCTCCCGGGTTGCCCAACGGATGGGAGAGGATTTTCGGGGGTTACGCTTCCTGGCGAGGAAATCACGTGCGGGCACTCCCGTCTATGCGGTCCTTCTTCAGACGATGGTGGTGCTTGGTCTCGTTTGGACGAGTTCCTTTGAGGTGATCCTGGTTTATATCGAACTTCTTCTGATCCTCTTTGGGATGGTGACCGTGGGAGGAGTCTTCTGGTTGCGGGTCCGCATGCCGGATCTTCCAAGGCCGGTGAAGGCGTGGGGTTACCCTCTAACGCCGGTCTTCTTCCTGGCGGTGAACTGCTGGATTGTGATCTATCTCGTCCGGGCAAGGCCTTGGGAGTGTCTCTGGGGGCTGGCGACGCTAGCAGCTGGATTTGGAGTGTATCTGATGGTCCAGCGAGGTTGGTCCGGAGACAACCGTGACTCGAACCGGTCAGCGGCAAGGTAGGGAGAGGTTTTTGTTAAGAATACTGAACCAATGTGCTAGACTGTGCCCGAGCCGACCGGAAGCCCCCCCTATGAACTGTTCTCCGTCCCCTGGTTGTCCGCGCCTTTCTGCGGGCCCGGTGTCCAAGTTCCGGGCCCAGTCGGGAAAGCGAGTTCGGCGAGGGATCACCTTGGTGGAGATGACAGTCGTGATTCTTGTCCTCCTCATGCTTGTCAGCATTCTGTGGTTCTGGGCGCAGAGCTGGAAGGCTGGCTCGGACCGGGCCATGTGCATCATGAATATCCGCTTCGTGCAGGTTGGAATGCGCTCCTACACCCACACCAGTGCCTATCAGCCGGGGCAGGATCTTTCGCCATTGAACCTGAAGGACGAGGTTATCGGAGTAAACAAGCACATCGAGGTTGCTCCGAGGTGCCCGGGGGGAGGTGTTTACATGTTTGCTGGAAACACCGTTCCTGAGATTGGATCGCTCTACATGACCTGCACGCTCTCAGATTCCAAGAAGCACGTGCCGAATAATCACGAGAGTTGGTAACCAGTTCCGGGTCGAGTTTTCCGGATCAGTGGAGTAACCTAAAGCGATGCCGGATCTCAAGCTGGAGGAGGAATTGACTGAAAGTGGGGTCTGTCCGATCGCGGGTATCGATGAAGCTGGTCGCGGGCCTCTGGCTGGGCCGGTGGCGGCCGCGGCGGTCCTTCTTCCGGCCGGGTTTCAGCACGACCTTCTGGACGATTCCAAGAAGGTGACTGAGAAACGCCGCGAGATTCTCTATGAGGAGATTACCAGTGACCCCGCGATCTGCTGGGCGATGTCGTTTGCGGAAGTGCCTGAGATTGACGAGTTGAACATTCTCGGGGCGACTCATGCCGCGATGGGGCGAGCGGCGCTTGCGCTTTCCCGCCGGCCAGCGTTCTGCCTGATTGACGGCAGGGATGTTCCCGGTTTTCCGCTTTCTTCGAAGGGGGTTGTCAAGGGAGATGGCATCAGTCTTTCGATCGCAGCGGCAAGTATCATTGCAAAGGTCAGTCGTGACCGACGGATGCGGGAATTGGCCGAGGAATTCCCGGTCTATGGATTCGACAGGCACAAGGGTTACGGAACGCAGGCCCACCTGAAAGCGCTCGAACGCCATGGGCCCTGTCGTGAGCACCGGCGTTCGTTCGCCCCGGTGGCAGCCGTTTCCCGTTAGGGGCGAGGCTGGTCGATGACGTTGAGCACGGTATGAACCTGCGGCTTCTGGCCAGCGAGGAGGATAACTTCCACCACGTCGTAACGCCAGGGAATGTCCCGTGTGCCGAGCAGGCGCAGCCATTCGTTCGCCCCGCGCCTGATCAGGTCCTGCTTCTTGAGATTGACCGCGTCGAGAGGACGGCCGAACTGCCGGCTGGTCCGGGTTTTCACTTCCACGAAGGTGAGGGTCTTGCCGTCACGGGCAACAATATCGACCTCGCCGCCACGGGGGGCGCGGAAATTCGCGGACAGGATGCGGCGCCCCTCAGTGAGCAGGTGGGCGCGAGCTATTTTCTCCCCGAGGGCGCCGATCGCGAGGTGATCTTCTCCGAGGGAGCGGTAGGATCGATTCAGAGTCCGGCAGAGCCGTTTGCGAATGACACGAAAGATTTGGGGCTGTCTCTTATACACATCTGACGCTGCCGACGATATGCAGTGT
>CAWWCX010000177.1:0-8130 GCA_963935445.1 uncultured Roseibacillus sp. | reverse complement strand
AGGATCCGGCGCACCACCGGCCGGCTGTCCCAGCGGAAATGAGCGATACTGGGCCGGTGCCAGGCAAAGGTAGGGTCCGGGTCCGTACAGACCAGCGAAACCCGGTCCGGTGAGATGATTCCTCTCTGAGCAAGGTGATCCTTCGCCGCGTGGAAGAGGAAGGATTCGTCAATGATCAGCGCGGTGGGTGGAGTCACGCGAAACAGCGTGTCCAGGAGACGGTGAAACCCATCGGGAGTCTCTTCCCATTCGGGAAGGTTGTAGCTACCGGTAGAGATTCCATGCGCCTGCATTTCCTCGAAGATGGCACACACGACCTGGCTCGGCTCCGGGTGCCGCACCTTGGCCCGCGCCAGCGTGACGATACGGCGGTGACCAAGGGCAATCAGGCGGCGAGTCAACAGGCGTCGTGCGGCAACCTGGTCCGGACCAACCCCGGCAATTTGCAGGGTCCTTCGCCGCCCGAACAGCGCGAAGGCAGGTTTTTCGTAATCAACAAACCACTGCAACACACCACGCGAGGCAGCACATACGATCCACGCGTCCGCACCCGTCTTTCTGACAAAACGGGCCACCCGGTCCTCATTCATCCCGAGATTCTCAAGAGTCTTGCTGGTAAAAAATGGAACATGGCCGGCCGCTTCGAGCTGGTGGCGCAGATCCACCATGTACGGAGTCGCCTGAGACGGGGTATCGTAACCACCCATGATGGCCACCCTGAGTACGGACGGGACGTGGTTCTCCGGAAGCACGATCTTACGACGGCGGCGGGGTCCCTGCCCTTCCAGAAGCCCTTCATGCTCCAGAATCTTCAGGGCGGCGATAATCGTCTTGGAACTGATCGCGAGTTCCTTCGCGACCTGATGCACGCCGGGCATCATCCCGCTGAGTTTGCCCATTAGGATCTGCTTGCGCAGATGGGCCGCCACCTGCTCGGCAAGGGAATGAATACGAATGGGATCCACAGCCGTATTCTGTGCCCCAAAAGACCACAGTCGTCGAGATCAAGAACCCTGCTCCCGGGCCCGGTGATCGCCGTAGCCTGAATAAGGCCACTCCAGACCTCGACACCAATCCTTCCCCGTCCGCTCACTCCCCTTTCCTGGGCTCCGGCCGGATCCGCTCGGCAAATGAAGTCACTGATGGGACGCTCCACTGCCTCACCATCCCTTCCCTTGCACACCAGGGACACATTCACCCATCCTCCCCGGGCAGGATGGGCGCTCACCGCTCTTCGTGCCGTTTCCCTGCAGAACGCCTGGGAGAAGTTCTTCACGGGGACTGAAAGCTGACATGCACATGGCAGACGGGAACAGGAGGCGATTTCTTCCAGTTCGTAAACTCCAATTTCCGAACCAGTGCGCCCCGCGTCCTTGTCATGGAACGGGGACTCCTCATTTTTCTTTCTCATTTTCGAATCCCGCCATCGCACTGGCCCGCCCCCCGGCTCCGCATCAGAAGTCCTCTCCTGTTGATCAGGTTCGCACCGAATGGGCCCAGACCCAGAACGACCCTGCAATCCGCTCCGCTTCCGGGCCCACCCAGTGATCCGGCTACCGGGCAACGGCTTCATTCACGCTCCGCAATGCGGAAAAACCCTACTGTGCCAAGTCCATCGGCAGGATCTCGACCCCACTCAATTGAGTAGCTCCTTTCCTCGCTTTCAGAGTGATCTGGAGACTGCCATCACTCGCAATGCCGTCGAAGACCGGGGCAACAGCCACCAGCCTGTCCACCAAGCTGAAATCCGTTCTGACAGTCCGTCCCTGGAGCACGATATCGAAGCAGCGTTCGTCCCGCGTGGGGTTGGCAAAGATCAGGCGCACACGGTAATTCCCGGGCTTCAGACCCGTCAGCCTGATCGACTCCGCTCCCTCAATCCCGGACGCCGCGACCCAGGGCAATCCCGCCCCTCCCTTCATCCAAACCGAATGATGGTAGTAGTGTCTGGGCTTTGCAGGGACCGTGACAAGGTCGACTTCCGGGGAAGGCCCGCCTCTGCTGGGAACGTCGATCCAGAGCGTTCCGCTCTCAGTCATCCGGTCAGCGGGCGCTCCGAAATTGATCCCGATTCTCCTCAGCTTTCCGGCAAGCTTTTCCTTCTCGACCAGCCCCCACGTCGTCCATTGTTCGTGGCTTTCGGGCAGGCTGTACATCGCAAGCCCGGTTGGAAGCGGATAACTGCACGTACAGCCCTTGTAGAAGTAAGGCAGGCTCAACACTCCATTGGCCGGGACAATACTGTTGGTGCACCCCGAGCGCGGCCCACTGATATTGATGGTCCCGCTGTCAATTCGCTTGTCGTAGAAGGAGGCCGTTCCAGAGCGCATGGTGTAGATGTGACCGTAGTCAAACCCACCATCACAGCCGTAACTCTTCGGAAAAGTGCGGGCCTCCGTCTCTCCCGTGAGGGGGTTCTGGCGGTGCCCCGCCACCGGGGGCTCAGGCTTCCAGGCATTCTTCTGGTTGGACGGCCGGTACTGACTCGGTTGCACGGTCTTGAGATCAACCCTGGCCACGGCCTGACCCTTCAGGATCGCTGACTCCTCCGCACTCAAAACGCGACCGGTGTAAACGTCCGAAAAGTTGGGAGGCAGCAGGCGGTAGTCAGCCGTCCTCGTCCGGGTGGAGGAATCCAGCCAGTCCTTGGTCGTCGTGATCATGACCCCATCGATGACCTTGGGCTGCGGAGAGCGTTTGAAGTGGCCCAGGGTATCATCGAACCAGAGCACTCCAAGTGGAGCCCTGACCAGCTCATCGCGGCTGGGCCTGAAGTCACCATGGTAGTTTGTGGTGCCGGGAAGAGAACCCGCTCGCACCGTGATCTCAAGCTTCCCGCCACGCTGCACGATAAGTTTTCCCCCGTAAGGACGGACTGATTCGAAAATGCGCTCCCGCTCTTCCGACGGCACCTCCTCATGAAGAACAACAAAATGTGCAAAGTATGGCGGCAGCACGAAGCCGGCCGGATCATCCTGCCACACCGCAACCCGCGAGCCGTAGACTCCCGCCCGGGAGAGGGCCTCCCGAAGGACTCGCACCCGATGGCTCTCCTCTTCTACCACCACCAGCTGGAGCGAGGTCTCGGAGGCAAGGTGCACCAGAGTATCTGGATCTACGGAGCCAAGGATCACTCCGTAGCCATGACGTGGAATCTCTCGCAGAAGTTCTTTCGAAAAGTCGGTTACCCCGGGCGGCGGCATTGCATCCGCATGGTGCCGGTTCGCACCCGGGACTCCGCTCCCAAACGCGTAGAGCCCACCCCCTGCAGTCGTAACGAACAGCTTCCCGTCCGCAACGACCATGGAGTGAACTTTCCCGGGGACCTTCTCGTAGCCGTTTGCAAAACGAATTTCCTGATCGCCCGCCCTGATCGTACTCCGCACTTCCGGCTTCCCTTCATGACGCAAGCGGTCCTCATGACGAACATAGTTGATCCCCATGTCGGCCAACAAACTCTTACGCTTGCCCTTCTTGCTCTCACCCTTCCCCGCGAGGGAGGCATACCAGCCGCCCGGAACCCGACCACCGAGAGGAAGCTTGAAATCCTTGAGCTCACCTGTCTTCAGATCGAAACGGCCGGGGTAGGCATTGCTGCTGGGCACGACAAGGTCCTCACCATCGATGAGCAAGTAGCCCTGTGGTGCGATACCCCCGATTGCCACCGCATTGTGGGGCTGCCCTCCGTAGAGGTGGCCGGTGCTGTCATTGACCCAGACTTGCTCTCCCGTTGCTGCTTCGAGGCAGAAAATAAAGACACCCTCAAACGGCCAGACTCCCGCCGCGAAATAGACCCGGTTCTCCTGAACCACCGGACCACCCCGGATGGGCCAGACCGACGTGAGCCGCTTGTTGCCAATCAGTTTGCGCGCTGATGGCACCGCCCTGACCTTCCAAACCTCCTTCCCGGTAGCGGCCTCCACGCAGTAGAAACAGCCGTCGTCTGCCCCGAAAAGGACCTTATCCTTCCACGCCACGGGGGCAAGGCGGACCGGTCCGTCCGCGAAGGCCTCCCAGAGCAACGCGCCTGAGCTGGTGTCGAAGGCCATCACCTTGTCCTCCCGGTTGGAGGCCAAGAAAAGACGCTGCCCCTTCACGATGGGTTCATACCCCCCGTCAAACTGCAACCGGATATCGTTGAACGCTGGCAGCGGCCTGGGGAGCTCACGGCTCCAGAGAAGGACCAGTTCACCCGGCAAGACCTGCGGACTTTCGGCCGTCCGTTCGACATCATACCGCCAGGTGGGCCAGTCTTCTGCATCGGCTGACAGTGTCGCCCCAAGGCAAAGTGCAAGCAGGATTCTCATCATCACAACAGGTTCGGGCAGAGGCTGTTTTCCTTCACATCCGAAGCACAGCGCACGGGGCAGGGAGACACAAGGGAGAACGACCCCAGCAGAACACTGCTTGAATCTCCATTCACAAAAGAGATCGGCAACCTTTGCCCTGCCATGCGATTCTCCCTTGAGCCCAAGATGAAACGCCTCTCTTTCAATCTCCTCTTCGCTCTCTCCTGCTTCATTCAGGCTGCCCAGGCCAGGCAACCCAACGTCCTCTTTCTCGCGGTCGATGACATGAACGACTGGCTCGGGTGCATGGTCAGCAATGAAGGCGGGACCGGGCAGGCGAGGCCCCGTGCGATCACTCCCAACCTCGACAAACTCGCGGCCAGGGGAATCCTCTTCACCAATGCCCACACAGCCGGGGTCTACTGCGCTCCCTCCCGGGCCGCGATATTCTCCGGACAGTTCGCCTCCACCACGGGCTGCTACCGCAGTGCGAACTACTTCGTTCATCATCCTGAGATCGAGGGCCTCCAGATGAGCTTTGCGCGAGCCGGCTACACCACCCTCGGCGCCGGCAAACTCTACCATCATCCTGCCGGGGCCATCGATCAGCGTGGCTGGAAGGAGTTTTTCCTGCGCAACAAGTCCCAACGCAGCAGTGGCTGGCCCCTCGACTCATGGAGCGAGGAAACGCCCTTCCCGGCACCCTTCCCGGCGAGCATCTACAACCGGGGCCAGAATGTAACGGGTGGAATGTTTCTGGAATGGGCCGCCCTCCCCGATGACAGGGAAGAGGAAATGGCCGACACCATCCGCGTCAACTGGGCGGTCGAGCAACTGGGAAAGGAACACGAAAAACCGTTTTTCCTCGCAGTCGGAATCTACGCTCCACACTACCCGAACTATTGTCCCGAAAAATACTTCCAGCTCTACGACCCGGAGAAGATTCCGCTTCCACCCATTCAGGAGGACGACCTCGCTGATCTTCCGGAAAAGATTCGCAGGATCAAGACCGCCCGCTCGCGCATCGTCAAAAAACTGGATGAACTCGAGGCCTGGGACGATGCCGTTCATGGCTACCTCGCCTGCATGAGCTATGCGGATGCCATGATGGGGCGCATCCTGGATGCCCTCGCTGCCAGTCCTCATGCAGACAACACCATCGTCGTCTTCTGGAGCGATCACGGTTACCACCTCGGAGAGAAGGGAGACTGGGGCAAGCACACCCTCTGGGAGCGCACATCCAATGTCCCCTTCATCTGGGCCGGACCGGGAGTCACCACGGGCGCGGTCAGCGACGTAACCGTCAGCCTGATCGACCTCTATCCCACTCTCGTCGAAATGTGCGAATTGCCACAACCCGCACAATCCCTGGAAGGAAGATCCCTCGCCCCCACGCTCGCCAAGCCTGCCGCGGCGAGGGACCGCAACGTCTTTCTTCCCCATATGAATCCCGGCGAGTATGCCGTAATCAATCGCGACTGGCGTTACATCCGCTACGGTGAAAACGGCGAGGAACTCTACGACCTCCGTCAGGACCCGAACGAATGGACCAACCTCGCGAACGAACCCGGCTATGCCACCCGGATCGCGGAGCTTCGCCGGACTGCTCCCACCACCTTCGCCAAACCCCGGGACAATCTGAATGTCCGCCGCGATCTCGTCATCGAAGGGGAAACCTTCCGCTGGCAGAAAGGGGCCGGAAACACACCCCGCCGTCCCAAGAGAAACCCCACTTCTGACACGCCTCCCTCCCTCCCAGACGGCAAAAGGAATGTTCTCTTCATCGTCTGCGACGATCTCAACGCCCACATCTCTCCGGCTGGCTACAAGCCGATCCACACGCCCACTCTCGCGAGGCTCGCCTCCGAAAGCATGACCTTCCACCGGGCCTTCTGCCAGTATCCGGTCTGCGGGCCCTCCCGGGCCTCTCTCCTGAGCGGGCTCTACCCCGAGTCGACCGGTGTCCTGAACAATACAGCCGACATCCGCCAGGAACGACCAGGCACTCTTTCCCTGCCCCGCTTCTTTCAGGAATACGGATACTGGACCGGAAGCACCGGCAAGGTCTTCCACTCCACCAGGCACGAACATGGGGAAGCAGCGTGGGACGAGCACCTTCGTTTCCAGAACGACGAACTGAAGGTCGTCCGGGAGGCTCGCGTAGATTTCGAGAAGGAATACGGCTCAGTCGAAGAGCGGCACAACCGCAGGAAGTGGAAGGAATTACGAAAGCGGGTCGCCAGCAGGCTGGACGCCCAGACACCGCCCGGATACGGCCGCAGCGGGCTTGAGGACGCCCAGCATAAGGACGGGAAAAATGCCCGGCAGGTCGCTAAGTGGCTTGAGGAAAAGGTCCATGGGGAGAAACCCTTTTTCATTGCATGCGGTCTTCAGAAGCCACATGTCCCCTTCCTTGCGCCCGATAAGTATTTCGATCTCTACCCACTCGACCGAATCACGTTCACTCGCGATCGCCCGAGTCTCTGGGACGGACTGCCCAAGACGGCGATGACAAAACGCTACCAGGCTTTTGGATTCGAACTCGGGAAGGAAAACGACGCCCTCCGCCGGGAATACATGCAGGCATACCATGCCTGTATCTCCTTCATTGATGCACAACTGAAACTGATCCTTGATTCCCTGCGCTCCAGCGGCGAATGGGAGAACACAATTGTTCTCTTCACCTCTGATCACGGCTACCACCTCGGCGACCACTTCCTCTGGGGAAAGGTGAGCCTCTTCGACATCGGCGCCCGGGTACCTTTCATTCTGCGGGCCCCGGGCCTTACGAAAGAGGGCTCCACCTCGGACGAAATGGTGGAACTCGTGGATGTCTACCCGACCCTCGCCGACCTTGCTGGGCTCACGCCCCCACCCCACCTGCAGGGAGTTTCCCTCCGACCCCTGCTCGACCATCCGGAACGCAGGATTGGGAGGAAATTCGCCTACAGCGTGGTCAGCCGTGGATCGAGCCTGGGGTATGCCCTGCGCAATCAGCGCTGGCGTTATGGCAAGTGGCCCGACGGGGAGGAACTCTACAATCTCACCACTGACCCGGCTGAGAAGAACAACCTTGCAGACAGGCCGCACCTCGCCGAACGCCTGCAGGAATTCAGGAAAGCGCTCGCCCGGAAACAGAAGGAAGCCGCGAGCTGTCGCCGCCTCCCCTCAGCTCCCGCGGGAACAGAGCGGCCCTGAAGGTCCGTTACGGCTCCTTCAGACTGCTACCGCCTCAGCATGACCTGCCGCATAGGCATCCCAGTCCACCTTGAAGCGGCTCGTATCCTGCAACAGCACGGCGTCAGGAGCACACGCCCGCACAATCCCGTCGAGATTCATCAGACTCTTGATGACAGGAAAGGCCTGACTTGGAAACTCCACGCCACAGTCAACCGCCAGCTTCACCGTTCCGGTCATCTGCTGAGTCAGGCTGACCTCGCTGACCGTTTTCCCACGAAATCCCCGGTAGAGCTCTCTCATCCCGTGATTCAGTCGCTGAGCGCCCCGGTCCGGGAGCGGAGAGAGGGATAACCGCGCGACATGCCGGGCCGCCTCTTCCAGGTCGTCCTCCCCGAGGGCGACCAGCAACCCGAGGATACCCTCGCGAAGCCGGGGCGAGGCCGTCTCGACGTTGGCGTTGTCGAGGAAAAGGAACGTCTCCCCGTCATACAGCACGTTGCCGGGGTGCAGATCCCCGTGAAACACCCCCCGGAGGAACAGGAAGTATCCGTGAATCCGGAACAACTTCAGGGCGTCATCGTAGCCGAATTCACCGCGTGCGATCAATGAGTTGACCGAGGGCTCGCTGCGCCAGTCACTGACCAGGATTTCGGAACCCGAG
>CAWWCX010000176.1:0-8184 GCA_963935445.1 uncultured Roseibacillus sp. | reverse complement strand
AAAGAGCAGAGACAGGGGAAGCCAACCTATGCGGCGATGGTGGAAAGCGTGGATGAGAGTGTGGGGCGCATCATGAGGAAACTCGAGGAACTCGACCTGGCAGCGAATACCCTTGTGATCTTCAGCTCCGACAACGGGGGGTTCGCCGGTGCCACGAGCCACAGGCCCCTCCGGGCGAACAAGGGATCACACTATGAAGGGGGAATCCGGGTGCCGCTCATCTTTGCCGGGGCCGGAGTGAAGGGGCGGGGGCGCGTGAGCAGGGAGATGACCATCTCGAATGACCTCTACCCGACCATCCTGGAAATGCTTGGGCTGCATGCCCGGCCGCATCAGCATCTTGACGGGGTGAGTCTCGGGCCGGTGCTCAAGGACACGGGCGGGCTGGAGCGGGAGAGTCTCTTCTGGCACTATCCGCATTATAACCGGCATCCGCAAAGTTCCCCGGTCTCCATGATCAGGAGGAACAACTGGAAATTGATCGAGTTCCTGGAAGACGGTCGCCGGGAACTGTATAATCTGGAGAATGATATCGGGGAGAGTGAGGATGTGAGCGCGCAACATCCCCGGGTGGAAGAACAGCTCCTCGCCCGGCTCCGGAAGTGGAGGGAGACGGTTGGAGCAGAGGTCATGAAGCCAAATCCGCAATACACTGGAAAATGATGAGGCGCTTCGCACATTCCTGGGTGCTGTTTCTGCTGGCAGCACTTCCGCTCCGGGCGGCGCCGGAAAATGCCGCGGGCGGCAGGCCTGATGTTCTGTTCATTGCCATCGATGACATGAATGACTGGATTTCGCTGCTGGACCCCGGGTCGCCGATCAAGACCCCGAATCTCGAGCGACTGGCGGGGAGGGGAACCCTTTTTACCCGCGCCTATTGCATCTCGGCGGCCTGCAATCCTTCCCGGGTTGCCCTGTTGAGCGGATTACGGCCGTCCTCCACGGGTGTCTACAGCAACAACGTGGACTGGCGCAGGAAGTTGCCCGGACGCAGGACACTCATGCAGCAGTTCATGGCCAATGGGTATGAGGTGAGAGGGGCCGGGAAGATTTTCCACCACAAGGGGAAGCGCTTTCACGATGAGGCATCCTTTCACGATTTCCAGCCGATGGGCCCGCAGAACATGCCGCCGCGGAAGCTCAACCAGGGGCCGGAGTATGGATCCCGCAACACGGACTGGGGGGTGTGGCCTGCCAATGAAAAGGACACGATTGATTTCCGCACCGCGGATTACTGCATTGAAGCGCTCTCCAATCCACCCGTGGATAAGCCTCTCTTCCTGGCGTGCGGGATCTTCAAGCCGCATTCGCCCTTCTTTGCGCCCCCGGAATACCACCGGGGAACGGAGGAGATTGCTCCCCCGTCACGCAAGGAGGATGACTGGAAGGATCTGCCGAGTGGAGCGCACGCGCTCATGAAGAGGACAAAGTGGTTCTGGACCGGAATGATGAAGCTGGATCGTCGCCTGCCCGGCTCCCTGGACGGGTTTGTCCAGGCCTATGCGGCCTGTTGTGGATTTGCAGATGCGCAGGTGGGCCGGGTTCTTGCCGCCCTTGAGGCCAGCCCGCGCCGCGAGCGAACCATCGTGGTGCTCTGGTCCGACCATGGGTTCCATCTCGGGGAGAAAGAGCATATCGAGAAGTTCGCACTCTGGGAAAAGAGTAATCACGTTCCGTTCATCGTGGTTGTTCCCGAGGGTGTCCGGGCGACCCTTGGAGGGCGCTGGAAAGGCTCTCCCGGAACTCGTTGTGAGCGGCCGGTGGACCTCTCTGTCGTCTACCCGACCTTGCTGGAACTTTGTGGCCTGCCGGCTGCGAGGTGTGATGGAGTCAGTGTGGTGCCCCTTCTGCGGGATCCAGGCCTGGCCTGGGAGCGCCCCGCCCTGATGACCTACCTGGAAGGAAATCACGCGGTGCGCAGTGAACGGTGGCGCTACATACGCTATGCGGACGGATCGGAGGAGCTCTACGATCATGAGAGCGATCCGCAGGAGTGGCACAATCTCGCGCAAAAGCCGGCGCTTGGGCCCGTGAAGGAGAGGCATCGGAGATGGCTCCCGGCCAATCAGTAGGAGGAGAGCGCTGCTCCCCGGCACGACGGGGTCATTGAGGTTTCCGGGATTTTGCGGATTTCTTGTAATTTCCCCGCATGCTGGGTTGAGTCCCCCGGTCCGGAAGTGGGTTGGAGGACTTGATTTTCGGGAAACCCCGGTTTTTCTGGGACAATTTTTCAGTCGAAAGGCGTTACCATCGCTGTAGATTAGCTACCAAGACCAAGACTAATAAATGAAAGTGAACTTTGAGCAGCGGGAACGAAATGTCCAATATGCACGTATGCGGGGATTCACCCTGTTGGAGATGGTGATCGTGCTCGGGATCATCGGGTTGATCCTTGGGACGGCGATCGGATTGAGCGGTGGATTCACCGGATTTGGACGGGAGGTGCAGACGAAGAGCAAGCTTCAACGGATCAACAGTGCCCTCACAATGTATCGCCACCGGGCCGGTCAGTATCCGTCCAACTCGCAGGGCCTCGTGGCCCTCGTGGAAAAGCCCCAGGATGTGCGAAGCTGGGAGCCTGCCTTCAAGAAGCTCCCGAAGGACGGTTGGGACCAGGAATTCGTCTATAAGTATCCCGGGGACAAGGACAAGAGCTACCCCGAGGTTGTTTCGAAAGGGAAGGATGGCGAGCTAGGCACTGATGACGATCTCAGCAGTCAGGACGATCAATAGGGGGTCCTCGCTTTCCGGGTGTGCCCGGGGCCTGACCCTGATCGAGACCGTCCTGGCTCTGGTTATCATCCTGATCGTGATCGGGATTGGCCTCGCCTACCAGTTTGATGCCCGGGACAAGGACCTTCTGCAGAAGGCCGCGGTGAAGCTGGAGGCGATGTCCTCCCGGGGACATGCCATGTCGGTGCTGAACCAGAAGCCGTTCTGGCTTCGTATCGAGCATGACAAGGTTGTCCTTGCCGGTGCGGACATTCGCAGCCCGGTCCCGGAGGAGTTCAATGAGTCTTCGGGCCTGACCGCGGACCGGGAATACGGGGAGTCTCACGAGGAGATTTACGATACTCTGGCAGCGGGCGAAGCAGTGATTGCCATTCGCCGCTGGGGAGCGAAGGAAGATGCGTGGATCCGGCCGGAACCGGGAGAGTCGGTAATCTGGCATTTCCAGAGCACGGGCCTCTGTGAGCCGATTTCCATCCGGGTGGCCAAGGACGAGAGCTACGTCATCATGCAAATGAATCCGCTGACCGCGCGGGTAGACGACCGGGAGGCAGTGTTCGTGCAATGAGAATGGGAAGCTCCACAGGGCGTCGGCGCGGAGGATTCATCCTGGCCGAAGTCATGATTGCTCTCACCGTCTTCGGGATGGTGGCGGTCTCGTATTCCGTGGCCCTTAATGACATCGCCGAGATTCTGCGTGAACTGCGGAGCGAGGCCAAGGTAGCGCGTATCCTGCACAGTGAACTGGGGAAGTGGTCCTCACTGCCCCAGATTGAGGAAATGGAGGAGTCCTATGCCCTGGAAGAGAAGCCCGAGCTGGAGATGCAGGTGATCATCCGGCCGCTCGAGGACGTCGTGAGCGAAGACCGGTTGCTCACTGAGAAGGGCCGGACCATGCAGCAGATGTTCCACGTGCAGGTCATCGGGACGTGGTTTGAGGATCGTGAGTATCACGAGAGAACGGCCGAAACATGGCGGTATGCGAGACTTTACCAGCAGTAACGGCAGCGCGCGGACCGGAGCCGTGCGGCGCCAGCGACGGGGAGTGCTTCTGCTCGAGGCAGTCCTCGCCCTGGCCATTGCCGGTATGCTGCTGGTCTCCATCATGTGGATCGTGGACGGTGCGCTCGACATGTCCAATGGGATGGCGGAGGACGGTCGGCAGCACATGACCCAGGAAGCCTTTCTCACCTTCCTCAGTCGAAATTTCAACCAGCTTCCCGGAAATGCCGAGGTCCAGTTGGAGCGGCAAGATGCCGGGACTCATTTCCTGAGTGATCTCACGTTCCAGAATGTGCCGACCTCCTTCTCATGGTCGGGCCAGGCGATCTCGGCGGAGGCGGTTCAGATCTCCACCGTGCCTACGCGGAGTGGTGATCTCGATATTGTGCTCCGCTATTACGAGGAGGCCATCCTCGATGACAGCGATTCAACCGCCAATGTGAATGCCGAGCCCGTTGCGGAGATCGTGCTCCTGCGGGACGTCTTCTGGTTCGAGTGGTGGGCGCGCGATGGACGAAGCTTGGATTACACCGAGATCTGGGACGTGCGGGGTCGCCTGCCGGTGCAGCTCGAGCTCCGGGTCAAGTTCGATGAGAACTCCGAGGAGATCGTCCACCATTTCTGGATTCCCCCCAAATTAAACCCGGAGACCGTGATGCGTTCCCAGCGACGGGCGGCACCGACCGCGCGCCAGTCCGGTGGAGGGGACAGTCGGCGTGATCGCGGCGGGGATGGAAGGAATGGCAGCCCGAGTGAGCGCCCACCCGGACCGCGGCCCGCGCCGTCGAGTCCCGGAGGGAATCGTCCACCGCCACCAGGAGGAGGTCGATGAGGGTTTCCGTGCAGACAGGGACGGTCGATTCCGGAGGCCCGGCGGATCGAAGTTATTCCTCCGGAAGGCGTGGAAGTACGATGGTGGCGGTGTTCTGGCTCATCAGCGTCATGGGGCTGTATGTGTTTACCGCAATCCAGCTCATGGATTATGAAGACCGTATCGTGACCGGCCAGGTGGACGGGGCCCGGGCGGCCCAGATGGCGGAGATGGGAATCGCAGTGGCCTCCAACCCGGTGGTAGAGCGCTCGGATTACCTTCTTCTTGAGCAGCAGTTTGGAGCCGGGATGGGCTTCGTAGCCACGATTGAGTCGGAGGGCTCCCGTTTCAATATCAACGCCCTTCTCATGAATCGGGGCGACGGGGCCGATCCGGACAAGGTCCTCCTGCGGGAACTCTTCGCGGAGTGGGGTGCCGAGGAGGATTTCGCGCAGGAACTGGTGGATGCCCTGGTCGACTGGGTGGACGAGAACGAACTGGAGGAGCTTAACGGGGCGGAATATCCCCACTACGAGGGCATGGGCTTCCTCAATCGACCCTACAACCGGCCTTTTTATTCCCTGGATGAGATGCGTCTGGTGCGGGGAATGGAGGAGTTGGAGCGGCTCTATCCCAACTGGCGGGACTGGTTCACGGTCTGGAGCAGTGGGGGGCTCGACGTCAACGAGGCCAGCCCGGAAAAACTGGCCCGGGCTGCCGAGGTGCCGATTGATGATGCCCAGGCGGTCCGGGATCGCGTTCTCGGCCCGGACATGATCCGGGGAACGGAGGACGACCAGCCTTTTAATAATAGCAGGGAGGTGCTCGATTTGCTAGGGGTCCCCGACATCCAGCGGATGATCGTGGAGCCCCGCATCACAGCCAACGACCCAACAACCCGGATTGCATCGACCGGGTGGTCAGGGCAGGGGGAGTCGCAGATCAAGCGCCGGATCACCCTGATCGTGAGGAATCGGACTGGTCGACCATCCATTCTTGAGCGAAAAGTGGAACAAGTACCATGAGTTCAAAGTCCAAAAAGAAAGGGGAGGAGGTTCTCCTGCTTCCGGGAGCCCAGGGATGGGAAGCCTGGAAGGGGACGCCCGACACGGGATTTTCCCTCGCCCTCCGGACGGAGATCACCCGGGTCCTCGAGGTGGGGGGTATCCCCTCGGGGGAGCTGGCCATGGCCTTCCCCGTTCGGGACGTATCGTCCCTGCCTTTCCGCGCACCCACGGGCGACGATGCGCTCCTGAGCGATCTCGCCGACATGCACTTGGAGCGCCTTGGTATGCGGCCTCCCATCGATGCAGGAATCCTGACGGACATTTTCAAGGTGGGAACACGGGGAGAGGAGAGCCTTGTTGCTCCGATTGTACTCGCTCCTCCCGTTGAGGGCGACCTTCCCAGGCGCTCGCCCAAGAAGTTCGATATTTCCGCCCGATGCCTGCCCATGCCCGCGGAGGGTGTCTTGGTCTGGCAGGAGCTTGGTCGCTGGGTCTTCGCGCTGGCGGAGGCAGGTCAGGCACTCCACTTCCAGGCCCTGGCCTCTCCGGCACTGGGCGAAGATACCGGGCGGGAGATCCGGTTGACCCTTTCGCAGTTACAGATGCAGGGTCTGATTGACTCGCCGCCGCGACACTGTTTCGTCTGGGTCAGCGAGGGCGAAGCCTCACCGGGGACGGAAGAACTCGAGCAACTGGGAACGGGGTTTGGCGGAACTGCGGCCGTCGCAACCAAGCCCGTTCCGGTCTTGCCTCCGCGGGGCAGTCAGCTGCTGCCGGCCGATGTTCGAGCCGAGCGGGTGGCGCGTCGGAAGAAGCAGCAGATGATTCTGGGAATTGCTGCTCTCGTTCTTTTTTACGTCGGCCTCATTGCCTTCCTGGGCGTCACGCTTTCCAAGGCCCGGGCGGAAGCGGCAAAGAACACGGCAGCCTATGAGGAGATTGCTCCCAAGGCCCGTCTCGGGGAGGATCACAAGAGGAAATGGACGGAGATCCAGCCCATCGTGGAACAGGATCACAACCCCGTGGAATTACTCTACCTCTGCATGCTGGCCCGGGACGGGGAAGAGGGGCTGCGTCTCAACCGAGCCGACATCTTCAACCAGCTTCAGGTGGACTCGGAGGGCAAGTTAACCCTCATCCGTGATGTCCGTCTGCAGGGGCAGAGCGACGAATTGAAGCAGGCCACCGCCTTCGATGAGGCGCTCAAGCGGGAGAGTGGATTTGCGAGCTATCTCTGGAGTTGTCCACCCCCTCAGGCAAAAGGGGACAAATGGGGCTTTAGTTATGAAGCAAGGCTGCGAGGCGTAGATGAAGAGAACTAGTAATGAGTGATCGCGAAAAAAGACTGGTTATTGTTCTCCTCGTTTTGGGCTTTCTCGGGCTGAACGCAGGGGCTCTCAAGCTCTGGTATCTTCCCCGGATCAAGGAGGCGAAGGATACCTCCCAGCGGATGATCGGGGCAAGGGACCGGGCGATGATTGATATCTTCGATCAGGAGGACAAGCAGGACGAGATCGAATGGCTCAGCCGAAGTGAGCGGGAAAAGTCCTGGCAGAAGGCGGTCGCGGATCTGGAGGCCCTCGCCAGCAGGGAGGCGCAGCGCCGTGGACTGACCCTGAAACGCAAGGCAAAGCCTTTGACCGCGATCGAGCACGCGGACCTGTACTTCGATCGCGCGGCGATTGAGATCGAAGTGACTGGGCGGGAGCAGATCCTCTTCCAGTGGCTCGACCGTCTTAATTCGCCCTCCGACCTCCGGGCGGTGACGACGCTTCGGATTAATCCCAAGAAGGACGACGATACCGTCGTCGACTGTCTGGTGGTGCTGGAGCAATGGTTCGTCCCGCCGCCCAAGGAAACACCGGACAACCGGGCCTGATCAGCAAGAAACTCATTGTCCAGCCATGATAAAACCAGTCCAATCCCTGAGCGCGCTCCTGATAGTCTCCTTCCTGGTTGCGGCGGTTCTTCCGAGCCTCGCCGAGGTTCCGAGGAAGAAGCCGCTGACGCGCTATACGCAACTCTGGACCAAGTCCGCCTTTACGGTTCCACCCGATCCCCCGGAGGTCGAGGTCGAGGAAGACAATCCCCTGGAAGAGTATACCCTGGCGGGTGCCGGAAAGCTGAAGGGAGGCTGGTTTGTCGTGCTCATGCACAAGAAGGACCGGGAACGGGTGCGCCTGTCACCAGGTAAGCCGAGTGAGAAGGGCTTTGAGGTTGTTAACGTAGAGCGCGGAAAGAGTTACATGGACACCAAGGTCCAGATCAAGACGCGCAGCGGCAAGACCGGCACGGTCGAATACGACAAGAAATTCATCGTGCTCAGGAAAGCCACGCCCAAGGCCCCGGTGAAGGGTTCCAAGCCGGCTGCGCGCCCGTCCAGTCAGAAGACCACTCCACCGGTTCCGGGACGGAGCGCAAAACCGTCGACCGCCCGCCCTCCCACGCCAAGCAAACCCCGCGTGCGCCGGATACCGAGCCCACCCAGTCGCTAGGTGCCCGCAGGCATCTTCCCCTTACTCCCATTTACCAATTTCAGATTCATGAGATCCACCATCGCACTCAGCCTGCTCATCCTGGCGATACCAGCACCTGTCTCTTATACACATCTCCGAGCCCACGAGACCGTACTAG
>CAWWCX010000175.1:0-8194 GCA_963935445.1 uncultured Roseibacillus sp. | reverse complement strand
TCGGAGATGTGTATAAGAGACAGCCTCGACCCGCAGGAGAAAATGCGGTGAAACTAGGACAAATTTGAAGGCCTCCGCGAGAGCCTCATCATCCGAGCGGCCTGCCGCCCGGGCCTTGAGAAAGCGACTCTCCACTTCCCCGAGCTCGGCCCTGCTTGGCGTGCGCCGGTAGGCGAGACGCACATACCTGCGCAAGGCATCCTCGACCCTTCCCGTTCCCCGCAGCCTTGCCCACGCACCACGGTCCCTGCGAGCGGCATCGACCACCAGTTCGGCAGAAGTAAGATAGCGGTCGAGGTGAGCGGTGGCCAGAAAGAGCGTGTTGGCGCTGTTGGAAAACCCACTCGTCCCGCTGAAGTCGATGGGAAACTGATCGGCCGGCCGGAGATCCAATCCAATCAGGTCCCGGACCGTGCGATTGTATTCCTCCCTCGTCAGTCGCCGGGCAGGAAGAAACCCCGGATTGCGCACCGTGTCATAATCAAACCGGTCTATCTCCTGCCGGAGCCACGCTCGCAGGCGCAGGCGGTCATCATGCTCCGGCTGTGGCTTCTTCCGCGGCGGCATGTCTCCGTTACGCACACGCTCCGCCACGTTTTCCCAGAGCAACCGGTTGCGGACGAGAGGCCGCTGCGTGAGCGCTTTTTCGAGGTCGAGGTCTCCCTTCGCATTGGCCGAATCGTGACAATCAAAGCAGTAGGTTTCCAGCGCAGTCACAATGTGCCGGTCGTAATCGAAGGATACTCCGTCGAGCTCACTGCGCTCTTCCCGGGGCTCGACAGGGGGAGGAGTGTAGAGCTCTCCGCTCTCCTCCGCATCCAGCTCCTCCTCATCCTCCTCGTCCCCTTCCTCCCGCTCTTCCAGCTCCCCGAGAAACTCCGCGATCATCTCATTGACCGCCTTCCGCGGATTCCTGGTGCGCCATTCCAGTTCCTCGGTCATCTCATCCGCTTCCTCTCTTGCTCCCTCCTCCCTCGCCCACGCGATCTCCTGCCTCGTGATTTCATTCTCAAGCTTCCAACGTTCCTCCATCAGCGTCCGCAGCTCCTCTTCCGCCTTCCCTTCCTCGATCTTCCCCTCCTCGAATTTCCAGACCAGATAGTCCAGGGCCGCCTCATTGGCAATCTCACCCACCATCAGCTTCGCCCACGCCACACCATCTCCCCGAGCCTCTTTCCACTCCGCCCGGAGGTCGTCCACGCGCTCGCCAGCCTCCTCCAGCACGTCCTCGTAGCTCAACCTGCGGGCCTCCTCGATCATCTCCATTAATCGTGGCGCATTCTCCCTCAGGAAGACCTCGTCCTCTTTCCCAAGTTCCCGGGCGAAACCGGTCCCGGCAGGGGTCAGCAGACAGAAGAGCACAGGGAGCATGAGGCGCATCCGCATCACGCGCTTACACTGACGGCTTCCTGCCTCAAAAACAACGCCTATACTTCAAACATCCCGTCCTCATTCCAGAAGCCTTCCTGCTTCCGATCACCTTCCACCCTCATCTCACCTTCCAGTTCGGATCAGGCTCGTGCGCCTGATCCAGCAGATTTGCAGCATGCCGCACCAAATCAGGGCGGCGCTTGCCGTAATCACGTTTCTCTCCGGGATCATTGGACATGTCGTAGAGCTCGATCGCACCGGTAAACATCGGTTTCCTGATGGCCTTCCATTTCCCGAAGCGTATCGCCTGGGCTGATCCTTGTTCATAGAATTCCCAGTACATCGTGGAATCTCGCTTCCAACGCTGTGCACGCGGCTGTCCACGCAGCGACCCCGCAAAGCTGTCACTGTCGATGCCCGCTGGCGCCTTCACGCCCGCCAATTCCGCAACCGTGGCCATCACGTCCCCAAAATACCAATGTGCGTCGTCTACGGTTCCCGCGCTGATCGTAGCAGGCCACCACGCGATGGTTGGCACCCTGATTCCGCCCTCTGTCAGGTCCCGCTTCCTTCCCCGCAACACTCCATTGGAATCAAAAAAGTCTGCATTGTGCCCCCCTTCCTGGTGAGGCCCATTATCCGAGGTAAAGATCACAAGGGTCTCTTTCTCAATCTTGAGTTCCCTGAGCAGGTCGAGCACCCGCCCGGTGTCACGGTCAATGTTCCGGATCATGGCTGCAAACCCCTTCTCCGGCTCCGGCCAGTCCTTCGCCGCAAACTCCCCGAGGGCCGGCACCTCCATCCCCTTGTTGCCCGCCTCATTGTTGGCGTGGGGCACATTCAGGGAAAAAAGGAGGAAGAATGGATCCTTCTGATGTGCCCGAATGAATTTTTCCACATCCTTGATGAAGAGCTCAGGAGCATAATCTACCCTTCGGGCCGCAACTCCCCGCCCTCCCTGAGGCACGCCTGGTTTCTGGAATCTTCTCCAGCGCGGCTCCTGTTCATTGGCCAGTTTCTCAACCGATCCGTTCCGGATGAGGAAATCAGGGTAAAAATTATGAGCGTGCCACATGTCGACATATCCGAAGAAGTGGTGAAATCCAATATCATTGGGATTGCTCAGCTTGTCCGGCGTGCCCAGGCCCCACTTGCCGATGCAGGCTGTCTGGTATCCCGCATCCCTGAGCACCGATGCCACAGTCGGTTTTCCAGGGCGTAGGACAATCGGCTTGGTCGAGTTTCCACGTACGACCGTCCGGCCCATGTGTCGTCCCGTCATGAGGACACTCCGCGAGGGGGCACACACCGTGCACCCGGCATAGAACTGCGTGAACCGCATTCCCTGCGCCGCCATCTCGTCGAGACGGGGTGTCTTCAACACTTTCTGCCCGAAACACCCGAGGTCTCCGTAACCCAGGTCATCAGCCAGGATGAAGATGATATTCGGCTGTTTCTCCTTCGACTCTCCGAGTCCGCCCAAGGCAGCAAGCGGAGCCAGCAGGAGCGCACCAAGGGCAACCGGCAAATTTTTCACAGGCAGGATGTGAGACTCAGACTCACCTCGTCGCAAGGAAAACCGCCTGCATCGGGACCAGGCACCACTTGCTCCCGAGCCGCTGCAGGACAGACCGTTCTGACCAAATCACGTCCGGTTGAATCTCCTCCGCACCCTGCGGGACAGCTCCCTTTCCCGGTCACATCTTCGATCCCGATTGGCAGGTTGCCAAATCGCCAAAATCACCCAGACTTCTTTCCACCATGACACCTCGCCTCGCCCTTCCGGCCCTCTCCCTGTTCCTCGCCCTCGGCACTGCAGAAGCCCAGGACCTTCCCGCTGTAAATTACGAGAAGTTCGCCTCCGAGTTTGTTTCGCCTCTCAGCATGATTCCCTATGGAAAGGGCGATCAGGCCTTCCTTGTTGTCGACCAGGCGGGCGTCATCCATTTCCTTGACGAAAAGGGAGGCAAACCCGGCAAGGCCTTTCTCGATCTGCGAAAGTCGATCGTCCCCCTGAAGAAAGGCTTCGACGAACGCGGAACACTCGGTCTGGCTCTCCACCCGGATTTCTCCGATAACAGGAAAGCCTACGTCTACTACAGCGCTCCCCTCGCCAAGAAGGGGAAAGCTGGCTTCGATCACACCGCCCGCCTCTCCGAGTTCAAGGTCAAATCGGATGGCACCGCGGACCTCTCCAGCGAGCGCGTTCTCTTCACCGTCGATCAGCCGCAGTGGAATCACGATGGCGGAAACATCGTCTTTGGAAAGGATGGGTATCTCTACATCGCTCTTGGTGATGGCGGAGCTGCCAACGATCTTGACCCCAAGGGCAAACCCGAGGGAGGACACAGCAAGGGAGGAAACGGCCAGGCCCTCGACCGCCACCTCGGCAAGATCCTGCGGATCGATGTCAACTCCGGGGAGACCTACAGCATTCCAGATGGCAACCCGTTCAAGGGGAAGTCGGCTGGTCTGGAAGAAATCTACGCCTGGGGCATCCGCAACCCATGGGGCATGACCGTCGACCACAAGAGCGGCGACATCATCGTCGCCGACGTGGGACAGAACCGCTTCGAGGAAATCAACCTCGTCAGCGCCGGCAACTTCGGCTGGCCCGTGTATGAGGGCTACGCGTCCTTCGACCAGCAGAAGCCCAGCGAACCAGCCACCCTCAAAGTCACGGCCTCACCCAAGGACTTCGTTCATCCTGTCATTGCCTATCCCCGCCACGATGGGTTTGGAAAGGCCGCAGGCTACGGAGTCAGCGTCACGGGTGGCCACGTCTACCGGGGCAAGGCCCTTCCCTCCCTCGACGGCGTCTATCTCTTTGCCGACTGGGCCCAGAGCTGGGCCGGCGGCAAATACGGTCTTTACGCCGGGGTCCGGGAGAACAAGACCACCTGGACGATGGCAGTCCTCCCCGGGGCCAAGACTCCCGCGGGACCGATCTCTCGAATGATTGTCGGCTTCGGCTACGACCACGATGGCGAAATCTACGTCCTTACCAACACCGGCAAGGGACCATCCGGCAAGAATGGCGAAATCTGGAAAATCGTCCCGGCCAAGTAGAGTCAGCGCCCTCTTAATCGGCTCTTCGCTTCTGCGCGAAGAGCCAGTCCCACATTTCCTGCGACTTCCAGCAGGCACTCCAGGCGTTGTGCCCGACGCCCTTGAGCTCCGTGAATCTGGGGGCTCCACCGGCCGCCTTGATGGCGGCAATCATGTCCCTACTCCGGCTGATTCTGATCACCTTGTCCCTGTCTCCATGCCATGCCCAGATAGGCAGGCTGGCAATGTTGCTGACCCGGGATTTATCACCTCCCCCACAAATCGGAACAGCCGCGGCAAACAATCCGGGCCGCCTCTGGATGGCATCCCACGTGCCGTAGCCACCCATCGATAATCCCATCGCATACACGCGATCCGGGTCGATCTGCAGATTGCCGTTCGCCATGTGAGCATCGATCACTTCAAACATGAGACGCATCGAGTCCGAGATCTTGGGCAGTTCATGTGCAAGGGAGGACCACGCCACATCGACCCAGAGCTTCCCCTTGGGTACCTGCCCCGCCAGGAAATAGCATGGCCGGCCCGCGAAGAGTCCTGCCCCTGCAAAGGCCTCCATCGCACCTGCATCGCGAATCTGTCCGAAATTGTCCGAGCCTCGTCCGCCGGCGCCATGGTAAAAGACGACCAGCGGATAGCGCTTTCCCTTCTCAATCTTGTCCGGTTCCCGGAAGCGATAGTTGAGGGTATCCCCTCCCGCGTCCTTCCAGACCCTGGGCAGATATGGTGCCCCCTGTCCCCGAGCCTTCGATTCCGCATATCCGCCCCCGGAGAGCGACAGAGAGAGCGACAGAAAGAGCAGTAACAGCGGATTGGTCATGGCGTGTGGGTTCTTGATGCGATTCAGGAAAGGTTCTCCTTTCCCTGCGCACCGGAACAAGCTTTCTTATTCAGAAGTAACCATGGCGAGAATCCCGGCAATCCTGATCCGCATCTCTGCCCTCGTGTTCACGCTTTCCCTGCTCTCCATCCACGCCACCGTGGCCGAAGAGAACCCCCCTTCGAATCAGGAGCAACCGCCTGCAAGCTTCTCGGTGCAACCCCGCGTCGCCTTCCCCGCTCCCGATTCTGCCACCATCTCGTGGCAGGCCGCCAACCGGCAGGCCATTCTCTATTATGGTGAGAAAAACGCCAAGGTCCTCAAGGAGAAGCGCGAACTCCAGTCGAAGGACGGTCGCTTCAGCCTGATTCTGGATGGATTGAAGCCCACCACCACCTACCGCTACCGCATCGCCCTGGTAGAAGCCGGCAAGAATCACCTGAGCGAAATGTTCGAGTTCGATACGCGCTTCAACCTGGCCACTACCCCCGTGGCGTCTCCACCCGGCCAATCCAGCAAGGTCCAGGAGCTGTGCGGACTCGCCCTCGGGGCGACCGCAGACCAGAATGGCTACCTTCTTGTTCTCGGTCTTGTGGACGGCTCGCTTTGTGCTGCCCTCGCGGCCAAGTCCCGCTTCCACATCATTGCGGCTGATCCAGATCCCGTCCTTCTGTCCAAGGTCAGAAAGCAACTCTACCAGTCCGGCGTGCTGGGACACCGCGTCTCGGTAGTCCATCTGGATTCACCCGAGCAGACCGAGTGGACTGATGGCCTGGCCGACCTGATTCTCTCCGAGAAAAATGCCCCGGTCGTGCCGGATGCAGAGTGCCTGCGCCTTCTGCGTCCCGACGGAGGAGCGCTCCTTCTCCCCGCCCGCCGCTCTTCCCCTGCCTTCCAGCAAACCCGTGGGACATGGGAGGCCGCCGGCTCCCTGGCGATCTTTCGTCGGCAGGAACTGGATGGTGCCCGCGACTGGACCCACCAGTATGGAACGGCCGGTAATGCCTCCTACACCGGCGAAGAACTGGGTGGCGAAAGTGCCACCTCAGGCATGTCCGTCCAGTGGATCGGTCACCCCGGAGGAGACTTCGGTATCGACCGCAGCCCGCGCATGCCAGCGCCCCTCGCAGCCAATGGCCGCCTCTTTCACCAGGGCATGAACCGCCTGGTTGCTCTCAATGCCTACAACGGAGCCGTCCTGTGGTCCTACGAGATCCCATCTCTCCGGCGGGTGAACATTCCCCACGATTGCTCCAACTGGTGTGCTGATGATGATCACCTTTACCTCGCCATCAGCAATCGCCTCTGGATGCTCGATGCCAGAACAGGTGCCCTGCGACATGCGCTCCACCTCCCCCGGCAGGAACGTGCGACACACGAATGGGGATTTGTGGCCCAGGAGGATGATTACCTGATTGGTTCCGCAGTGCGCACCAACTCAACCTACCGGGAATTCTGGGGCGCCATGCACTGGTATGACAAGGTGGGCGCAGCAGCCTTGATTGCGCAGGTCTGCAGCGAGCGCCTCTTCGGGTATCGCAAGTCAACCGCCGAAGGGACCTGGACCTACGGCAGGGGCCTCATCCTCAATCCCACTCTCGCCCTCCACGACGGCAAACTCTACTTTCTTGAGAACCGGTCCCTCCAACTGCCCCCCGGGGGCAACGCCCGCGTCACCGACCGCAAACTGTGGCTCGACCTCACCGCCGTATGTCTGGATGCCGGCACGGGAGAGCTCCTCTGGGAGAAACCCGGCCCCAGGCCCCTTCACCTCAACGAGAAGATCGGCTTCGTGCAGGCCGCCTACGGAATCGCCACCGACCATGGCTACCTTGCTGTCCTTTCCGAGGGAACGGTCAACAAGGCCGGCACCTACCAGAAAACCGGCATGTTCCGCTGCACCAACTATGGCGAAGGAGGCAAGGAGATCTGGCAGACGGACAGCCCCTGGGGAGCAGATCACCACGGCCTGCACTTTACGCACCCTGTCGTTACCGAGGACCGCCTCTACTTCGCCCCCCATATTCACGACATCAAGACCGGAAAGCCCCTCGGCACCAGCTATGGCCCGCGCCGTGGATGCTCCACGGTCGTGGCTGTCAAAAATGCCCTCATGTTCCGTATTCTTGGCGAGGGCAACTCCCCTCTGGGACTCTGGAACAAGGACACGGGGTCCGTATCGCGCTTCATGCGCCTGCGCCCGAGCTGCTGGCTAAACACCATTCCCGCCCAGGGCATGCTTCTTATCCCGGAAGGCGGGGCCGGATGCTCCTGCGGCGGCTGGATGGAGACCTCGATTGGATTCAAGCCCATCTGGAGGAACCGCAGGCTCCCAACCACGGATTCCGAGTAACTACCAATGACCACGTCGATGTTCAGAACCTGCGCTCTCCGGCTACTCACCGTCAGTCGGAGATCAAGGATTCTCGGGGTCCTCGCACCCGGGGTCATCCTGCTCCCTGCCATCATCTGCGCCTCCGAGTGGCCCACCTACCGCCACGATGGCCGTCGCAGCGGAGTCAGCACCGACACCCTCTCTTTTCCCCTGAAGCCACTCTGGCATCACGAGGGGGGAACGCCACGGCAGGCCTGGAGCGGCCCGGCCAAGTGGGATGCCTACTCGGGCAACGCTGGCCTGCAATCGATGCGAAACTTCGACCCGTGCTACTTCGTCACCGCGGCCGGCGATCTGGTCTACTACGGGTCCTCCCACGACAATGCAGTCCATGCCCTTGATGCTGACACAGGCAAGGAGCGCTGGGTCTTCTTCACCGAGGCGCCCGTGCGCCTGCCCCCAACCATTCACGAGGGCCGCGCCTTTGCCGGATCCGATGACGGGATGCTCTATGCCTTGGAGGCTGGGAGTGGTCGACTGATCTGGAAAGACCGTGGCGCACCCGGGGATCGCCGAATCCCGAGCAATGCCAGTCTTATCTC
>CAWWCX010000174.1:0-8264 GCA_963935445.1 uncultured Roseibacillus sp. | reverse complement strand
ATCTAGTACGGTCTCGTGGGCTCGGAGATGTGTATAAGAGACAGCACGGAGATTCCGGGCGACCGTAAGCCGGTCCCCCGTCACAGGCGGGGCCAGTTCTTCCAGGGCGATGAGCTCCAGCCGACCCACGTGGTCGAGAGCCGCATCAGAGAGAAGACCGCACTTGGGCACCGCTATGGTGGCTGTAAGGTCCGCCTGAACCGCCCCCTCACAAGGCTGGCCGGTATCGCCATCAACACCGGAAGGAATATCTACCGCCGCGACCCGCGCTCCAGCGGTTCTACGCAGGCCATTCATCTCCGCCGCAAGGCTTCGCAATGGTTCACGCAGCGGCCCTCTCGCTCCGATCCCGAGGAGCCCGTCGATCAGAAGAAGCGGCTTACCCCTGTCGCAGGGGTCAAAGGGGGCTGTCTCCAACTCGACCTCCCCGAGCTCGCGCAACTTCCGGCGCGGGAGAAGCCCGAGCTCGAGCGGCAGACAGGCGCCCCGGACTGCAATCCTCCAGCCTGCCGCCCTGAGGACCTGCAGGGCCACGAGGGCATCCCCTCCATTATTGCCACGACCGACATAGGCCACCGCCGTCCCCGGTTCGGGATGCAGAATCGCGAGGGTCTCGCCCAGTCGGCGGCCCGCCTTGTTCATCAGGGTTTCCGCGGAAGCTCCCGCCCGGAAGGCGGCTTCCTCCAATGCGCGCATTCCCCGACAGTTGATCAGGCCCATGGGTTGAGCCTACCGGGTCCACCGCCCATCGCACCCCCCTTTTGTGACTGTTTCGTCCAACGCCTTGTCGGCCATCGGACAAATGCCCCTGCCATTCGTCAGGACACCCCCTAAATCCGCGCTTCCGGAAACGATGCCGGCCGGAACGCCCCGATTACCAGGACCGCCGATACTTTGCGATTCCCTCGGCAATTCCCCGCGCAATTGCATCGCGGTAGCTCCCCTTCTTCATCTGCGCGCGCTCCCGGGAATTGCTCACGAACCCGCATTCCACCAGTACAGCCGGATTCCGTGATGCCCGCAGCACATAATAGCGACCAAATTTCACACCCCGGTTCGATGCGCGCACCCGCTGTAACATCCCCTTGTGAATCGCTTCTGCGAGGCTGCGGCTCGCGGAGCTGTAATAAAAAGTTTCCAGACCCGAGACATTGCGCTTCCACGTGTAGTTGTAATGGAGGCTCACGAAGATTGCGCTGCGATAGCGGTTCCCGACGGCGGCCCGCCGGGGGAGAGAAATGAAGGTGTCGCTCTTGCGGGTCATGGTCACCTGATACCCGCTAGCCCGGAGGTAGTGCTCCAGCCGCAGCGCGGTATCGAGCGCCAGGTGCTTTTCGTAGACCTTGCCGGTGCGCCCACCGCGGTCGTGTCCCCCGTGGCCCGGGTCGATCACAACCCGGCTGAAGTACTTGGCGGAAGCTCCCGGGGCAACCAGGGCAAGCGCTAAAGCAACTAGGGCAAGTCCCTGAATGAGGCGGCGGCAGGACATGGACAAGAAAGCCGGGACGAAATCATCCCTACGCAACCGTTCTACCCAAGGGGCTCTTTTCCCGCAACGCCTTTTTGAGCGTTCGCACACAGTCCCCGGCTCCCGCTCCCTCGGATCCTAGCGAAACGTCAGCCGGGGCCTTTCGGAGAGCTTCCGGATCTGAGCCCGGCGTTGGACCTCTCGCTTGGGGTCATAGGACACCCCCCCCGCAATCACGACATCGCCGTTCTCGAAGGTGACGAGGGCAGGCGTCCGCCCCGGAGCAGGCTTGTAATACTCCGCTCCGGCGTAGCGCCCATTGGGAGTGACCGTGCCGTGCCCGTATACGTTGGGTGCTGCGAGGAAAAGAACGTGCAGGTTATTGTGGCGATCAACAAGGGCCTTCGGGGTCTTCCTCGAGATGACGTCTCCCATTCGAAAGGCCTGCAGGGTCCGCCCCGTCCGGATGTCGACAAGGTGCAGGTACAGGGAGGACTTGCGGGAACTGCTGTGGATGGAAAGGCGATACTCCCTCGCGTTCCCATTCTTCGGGTCGCCCACCCGCTGGGTGTAGACGCGCCGTCCCTCGGTCACCGTGAAGGGCACCGCATTGGTAAGGAAGCGCCCCCCTTCTCCCGGAAGCCTGATGACAGCCGCGCAGCGATAGCGCCCTACCTGAGTCACCCGGTAGACTCTCGTCAGGTCGATGCTCTTGGAGATGCTTCGCCCCGCCGGAATGGTCACCGCCCCCAGGTTGATCGGGGCCTGGGGGCTGAGGGATGTCCCCCGGGAGTTCTTGACCTGGAAGTCGAGCCAGTCAACCGCCGTTCGACCATCTGTGTGAATGAGCAGGTCGTGGCCGGCGTCATTGATCAGGGTAATGGTCGCAACAACGGCCTCATGTGCGACGAACTCCTTCTTCGACATGCTCAGGCTCGCCCTGAGCTGAGCCTCGGCCCGTTCTCCGGCCCCAAGCACCGCAGCCACGGCAACGAAGAGCAACAATTTGCGATGAGCAATCATGATAGTGTGCAAATCTGGCGTGAACGAAGATTTACGCCCCTTCCCGGGCCCTTCGCAAGGGAAACTCTCCCTCCCATCCATAAATCGGAATGCCCGCGGGGGCCTTGCCAGGGCGCCCACGGTGCCGGCCCCTTCCTCAGGGGGACGTTTCCCGCAATACACGAAAGCCCAGCTCGGGGCGCCGCACGCCACGGGTTTCAAACCAGCTTCGTTCCCGGGTTCCCAGGCCGGCCTTCAAGAAGCTCCCTCCGCCAGCTACCGGGCTCCTGGCGTTCATTGGAAATGCCGGATTGCGTTCCGGCTTCTGCAGCCATTCGGACACGTTCCCTGCAAGGCCGTGTATCCCACGGCCGGTGACATCCCCGGTCTTCTGGTCCGCCGGACCCCACTCGCTCGGGACAGGCTCCGGCCCGGTGCCCACACTCGCCGCGGCCATCCACTCGTCCAGGCTTGGCAGCCGGCCTCCTTTCCAGCTCGCGTATGCGTAGGCATCCCACCAATCGATGCAGGTCACCGGACAATTCAGGCCCAGCTCCAATCCCTCAAAACGTCCCCCGGCCCGCGCCACGCTGAGAATGGACGCCCAGCCGTCCGGTTCGTGGTCCGGCTTGCTTGTTGGCTGGTCGATATGGTCATAGGCATCCCGCTTGTCTTCTTCCAAGCCGGCCAGGGCTTCCAGAAACTCGGCATACTCCGCAATGGTGACCTCGTGAGCATCAATCCAGAAGCGGTCCACCCTCCGCTCCAGTCCATTTCCCCCCAGGTAAATCCCGGCCGGAATCTCGATCATGGCACTCATGTCCCGGACTTCCGCGGCCTTTGGCCGCCTGAGGAGAATGAGTCCCCCCACCCCGAAAATTCCGGCCATCATCACCACCAACAGAGCCCAGCCGAATGTCCGCAGGCCACGCCCATCCCCACCTGCCTCCCGGAGCGCTTCCGCCCTCGCGACACAAATCTCGGCAGCGAGCTCCTGCTCGAGCTTCTGCGCCGTATGGTAAACCTGCCTCCAACTGAGCTCCACCCCCTCTTCCAGGCCCCTCATCATCCCGAGGAGCTTGCTCGTCCGCGTCGCCCCCGGTTTTCCCGCGCGCACCAGTCCCTGCAAAAGTTCCCCCGCCAGGGCACGGTCCAAAACACCCCCGGCCGGATCGGGCTCTGCCGCGATCCCGGGATTGGCAATGCGCACCAGCCCCTGGCCACTCAGGACCATGTGACCCGCCTCCAGAGGCAACGTCGCCACGCCCCGGTCTGTGAGATAGTGCATTGCTGCACCCAGCTGGTGCAGGATGCCAGCCACCTCGACAGGGTCCAGCTTCACCCCCTTGTCTTGCAGCTCGTCGAACGTCCTCCCCGCCAGAAGCTCCCTGGTATAATAAACTTCCCCCTCCCCCTCCACGGCCTCGTAAACAGACCCGATGCCCGCGTGGGCAACGGCCGCCTTGGCCCGCACGTCCGCCAGGAAGGACCTCACCCTCTCCGGGGTCGGCCAGCCTTCTCCCTTGATGCGTTCCAGAACGACCTCGCGCCCAACCGAGGTCTGTCGGGCCCTGTAGGTGCACGTGTCCGTGCCCTCACAGATAAGTTCAAGCAGGCGATAGTCTCCCAGTTCCCGGGAAACGGGGAGACCGTCTTGATCTTCTGCGCCGGTCATCACGAGGTTCGGACCTTTTCCCGGCATATCCGAGCGGCACAGACACGCACAGGCAAAAATGGAGGCCCTTCCTCACTTTGTTGTCAGGCCGCTTTGGGCCGGGTGCGCTCGCGCCCCGGTCAGAAGGAACAATGCAGCCGGGCTCGTCTTGCCTCACCAAAGGCCACCGACGCCGATCCTGCCCTGCTCAGGGCTTCCCGGAAGCCGCTCGCTCGGCAGCAACACGGTGGTTGTCCCGATCAAGCTTACGGACGTAGTCCTGATCCTCGCTGGAAAGGGCCGCCAGCGAAAACGGGAGCGGTCTGGTTCCCCCCTTTTTGAGAAGACGAATCTTCCCTTCCTTCACGATGGTGAACGGCCCCCTGACGGCCTTGGCATCGCCGGTTTCGTAGGCGAGGAGAGACCCGGTGACCGTGCGGCCGCGATCGTCCTTCCATTCCCGAACCGGAGAGACTGCGATGTAGGTGATGTGAACGACCTTTTTCCGGGGCCTGCTCTCCGTCGGCCCGATCTTCACTCCTCCATTGCTGATCCCCGCCCCGGAGCCAACCCCACGCTTGGTGAATTTTTTCGGCGGGGCGGGAGCAACCACCTGCGCGCCGAGGACCGCACTCGCAAGAACCAGAACAGAAATGATGACTGGGCCCCCGGTTTTCATGGAGCCACCTTCGACCCCTGCGTCCCTGCTTTCAAGCGGGAACTGAATGAGAGGACAGGCTCACCCGGTGGCGGCACCGCCAGGGGGTTCCTAGTTGGCAATCTTCAGTCTCATGAAGGCGCGCAAGTCGACTTCCGGATCACGCGGTGCGACAGTGCGGTAGGTCACCACCGAGGTGCCGTCACCCTGATGGAGTTCCGAGACGAACACGAATTCTCCGTCCCCTGAGCGCCAGTTCACGAGATCGGGACTGATCTCCGGATGGATCGTGACATCATCGGCCGCCAGGTTGCGACGGTGGGAAATGGTGAAATATTCGGCCAGAACGTCATCAACCCGCAGGCGCATTAGGCCCACGCTGTATGCGTCCCCCACGTCACCCGGGTCACTATCGCTCGTGCCCAGCCCGTGCTCGAGGAGCTTCCCGGACCCGTCCCCGTCGTCATCGGCAGCGGGCGGACCCGCTAGCAGCCTCGAATCGGACGCGGTTGGATTCCCTCCCAGCTCCGTGCTGCTCCGCCAGTTCGAGGCATCGGTGTAATCCGCTGCGGGCAGCGCAGTGGACTTCAGGACCAGACTGTAGCCCGCATAGCCGGATTCCGTGGGCCAGGGGTATTTGTCGTTGTAGGTAAAATCCGCGATGGTGTTGCCGAGGGCATCGACGAGGTGCACGCGCTCGCCGGCATTGTCCAGACGAGTGGGAGAGAATTCTCCTGCGACCCGGTCACTGTAGGCCGCTGTATAGCGGGCTTCAAAGGCGGCCTGGTTTCTGACCACGAGAACGGAGGACCCCGGGGCCAGTGAGGTCACGGCAGAGCCCGTAAACGTGAACTCAATACCACTGGCAAACCGCACATCGGTGAGGTCAATGGTCTCCGTGGCACTGGTGTTCTTCATTTCGATGAACTCAAAATCAGACGCGTCGGCAGCGTGGGCGAGCTCAGCGACGGTCTCCGGTGGACGCGGAGCATAGTGGACTTCGGTGATCGCTAGGTTTGTCGCGCTCGCAATGGGGCCAACCAGAAACGTTCCCCTGAGCGGACCGCTCCATGAGGTCAGACCCGTCCCACTGCGCGCACGGGCAGTGACAAGGGTGGTGGACCTGAGTGCCCCGGGATTCCCCGTGGACGCGGAGGGCGAGACGTTGCCTCCCGGCAGGCGGGGATCCGTTCCATCGGTGGTATAGTAGACCAGGCCACCACCTCCCGAGAAGCGCAGGGAGGTTCCGGGCGCAACGACCCCCGGGGGAGTGGTGAACCGCGGCCGGGCGGTATACTGCGCGTCGATCCAGCTGGCGCGGGTCTGCAGCCAGTTCTTGAGAATGTTGACCTCACTGGCGTGATTACTCGTTCCCCATTTCGCGCTGTTCCGGGCCGCCGGGGAGCCGCCTGCCCCTTCGTAATCAATCTGGGCTGCGAACTCATCGATGATGGAATGTATGTTGCCGGTAGAGAACACGCCCTCGCGCAGTTCCTGCCAGAGGTCCGTGTGAGCCTGGCGGAAATCCGGGTTGGTGAGGGCCCGGCCCCACCAAGGGTAGCGGGAATCGCTCCACGTCCTGCTGGAGTCCCCCGTTCCATCCCAGGTCTGCGGGTTGTTGTCGCGATTATCCTTCGAGCCCATGGTCCGGTCGAAGTCCCAGATGGGGCCCGCTCCTACCTTGCCTCCATTCGTGTCGCTCCGGTGCTTGTAGTAGTACCCACTCAGGCGGAACCCATCCACGTTCATGGCCAGCGTGTTGCACCAGTGGTGCCGGAGCCAGGAATGCTGGTCGAGATATTCGGTGAAATGCTTGCCGGTAGCGGGATTGGTCCAGTTGCTGTTGTAAAGGGCGGCATCCAGTTCGTTGAGGTGACTGCGGAGCCAGCTTGACTGTTCCGGAGCCACCTCGTCCTCCTTGGGTTCCACCCAGCCAAACTGCCCCATCGTGTTGACCGAAAAACCGCGGTCCCCGGGATCGAGACGGTCCTTCTTGAACATGTAGCCCCCACTGACATCGGGTTCCGTAAGATCCCCGGCATCCATCCTCGCGACATCCACACGATCGTTGTCGCGTTTGATCTTTTCCATGAACGTATAAACTCCGAAGTAGTCGCTGGAGTAGGAAAGGTTGCCGCCACCGGTGTTATTGATGACCTCCACGAACCGCGTCCGTACGGCATACTCGCCCGCCTCGTTGCTGAGGCGGTAGATCAGGGGGTTGCGCATGAGAGCGTGGTCAAACGTGTAGCGCCCACTCAGGACCCAGTCCGATTCCCGCGGCAGGCCAAGGGGCCTGATCCCCCGGTCGACCCCTTCCTCATCACGCGATTCCAGGGTCAGGGAGTATTTGGGCCACCCTGCGGACGAGGACCCCCGGCGCTTCATGCCCACCCGGGTGGCAATGTGAAAGGGGTCGCGCATTTCGGCCCGGTTGTTCGTGGTCGCATCGGGTTCAATGATCGCCCAGAAGCCATCTACCGGAGCACCCGTGCCCGGCCTGCCCGCGCCCCAGTTCTCAAGGATGAGGATAGGCAGGTTGGAACTGAAATTCTGCAGGTCGCCGGCGAGCCGCAGGTAGGTCTCCATCGCAACGGGCCCCCGGGCGCCGTTGGCCCCGAAGACGCAGGCCCGCAGCTGTGTGGAATTGCTGACCGTGATGGGGCCGGTGTAAGGGCTGGAGCCAGCCGTGGGCACACTGCCGTCCAGCGTGTAGCGGATGTTCTGGCCGGCGGCGGCCCCACTCAGGCTCACCTGGAAGCCTGCCGTAAAGGTCTTGCTCGCTTCCGAAATCGTCACCTCGCTCGCGGGCAGTCCCTGTTCCACTCCGTTGGGTCCGCCGGGGCTGGGGTCGAGGAAGTAGCCGGGGCCACCAAGAGCGGGATTGGTCAGGCGGGTCGCGATGAGCCGGGGACGGATGAGCAGGTCTGAGCTGGTCGTGCTCCGGTTAAGCCCGTGAATGGCGAGGACATTGGGCCCGTCCTGCAGCGCATCGAGATGGGCATTCAGCGAAAAGGGCGCGAAGTTGACTGCGTTGGAATCCTGATTCTCTCCAGAGGAGGCCGAGTTGTAGGTCGGAGAGGCAGGATTGTTGACCCCTTCCACCCTTGTCCCGTTCAGATAGGCGACAAAGCCGTCATCGAATTGCATCTCAAGGCGGAGGGCCGAGATCTCCCCGGAGTCGACCAGGTTGAAGGGAATGCGCACATAGACGCTGGTGCGCGAGCCATACATCTGCGCCTCGACGTCAACGTTGATGAAGTTCTGGTAGCCGCTGCTGCGTTCGTAGCCGACCCCAAGCGTTCCCCCGGTCCACGAAGTATCGTTGAAGCCTGCCTGAGTCCACGACGCCCCAAGGGTTCCATCGGTCGGCACGAGGACCCTGCAGGCTCCATCCTCATCGACGAGCGTTTCTTCGGTGGTGTTTCCAAGTTGCTCCAACCCATAGGAGGCATCGTCGAACTGGACCGGAAAGACCGGCG
>CAWWCX010000173.1:0-8272 GCA_963935445.1 uncultured Roseibacillus sp. | reverse complement strand
CACACTGCATATCGTCGGCAGCGTCAGATGTGTATAAGAGACAGCCCCTGTCTTGCAACCACCCTCCTGCTCGTTGCTTTTCCCCTGCACTGCCCGGCGCAGATCCTTGCAGATTTCGTTGTCGGCATCCGTGACAAGGAGTTCGGACGCTTCACGGCGCAGCTCGACTTTCTTTACTCGCCTCATGCGGTCGGCAATTTCATCCGCCTCGCCGAAGGCATGGTCCCGTGGCTCGATGCCGAGGACGGCCGCGTGCGCACGGAGCCCTTCTACGATGGACTGACCTTCCATGCCACCTCCCCCGGGGTGGAGGTGGTTGCCGGCTCCCGGGACGGCGAAGGCCGGGACAATGCCGGATGGACCTTCCGCGATGACTTCACCAGTGCGGGCTCCGGGCAGTATACCCTCTACATGGAGAACGAGGGACCCAACACCAACGGAAGTCGCTTCTTCATCAATATCCCATCCACTCTGAACGCCAACCCCGCCAGGACAGGAGGCGCCTACACCGCCGCCGGGGTAGTCCTCATTCCCAACACCCTTCCGGGCGGGAACGGGCGAGCCACCGTGTCTGCCATCTCAAACATCCCGGGTGGTTTTCTCCATATCGACACCATCAGGCTGCGCTATCTCAATGAGGACGCGCGCGCCTTTCGACGGAACCTGACCAATCCCCAGCACCCCTCCCTCTTTCTCCTGCCCTCCGCCCGGCCAGCCCACCTCAGCTTCCACCGCGAGGGGACTTCCCTCCTGCTCCGCTGGGACGACACCTCGGGCTCCGCTCTCCGCCTCTGGAGCTCTCCCAACCTCAAGACCTGGACCGGAGCCCTTGCTCTCTACAATGTCCCCGGCGGTGAATCCTTTGGTTACGACCTGACTCCAAACCTCGGACTCTTTCCCCGGGGATTCTTCCGCGGCGGGGTGATCGACTATCCCCAATGGCCGTCCACCGAACGTCCCCTAGCCGGCTCCACTGTCATCACCAGCTTCCGTGCTCCCGGTGCGGGTCCCGTGGAAACCACCTTTGTCTTTGATCAGACCGGGCGTTCCGGCCTCTACGACGGCTCCTTCGGACCCGGTGAGTTCTCCACACCCGAGATCACGACCACCCCCTACTCCAACGAAATCCAGTTTAATCCCGAGACCGGCGCACTACCTACCTACCGCCTCACGTTTCACTACGATCTGGCCTGGTCCAACAACTTTCCTCCCCTTGCCGTCCCCCGGATCGCGAACCCCAGCCGTCTTGACGGGTTCGACATCCTGCAGCCAGCCGTCTCCCTGCAGGGCGGCACCTGGAGCTACGTGCCCGGTCAGTAAAGGCCTGGCGACTCTCTCCCCGATCCACGAAACCCGGCCCCGTGGCTTACCGGAAACAATCTCACAGGAGGCGAATGGCACGAAAAAGACCGGCGGACTGCTCCGCCGGCCTGAAAAGTTTCCTGAAGACTCCGGCCTCTACTGGCCGGTGGACGACTCGGCGAGGGTGACCTGATCACCGGGCTGGATCCTCACGCCACGATTGATATCGCGAGCGTTCAGGTCACAGACGGTCTGATTGGCCTCAACCGAATTCGGCGTCAGGCGGCCCAGCAGGCGCCCGTTGCGGGTGATCAACAGTTTCGACTGCGGGGTCACATTCGAATTGTTGGTCCCGAGGTTGATGATCACGAAGCCCCAGGTGGAGTCCACCTTGGTGATGGCCCCCACCTTGGCATTCCGGGCAATCTTGGTCCGGATCTTGCCCAGACGGTCACTCTCCCGGGCATTCGAGGCCCGCTTGTCCGCCACGTCCTTGGTAAGCTTCGCAATGTGCTCATTGAGGAGGTCGAGGTCGTCCCCCTTTTTCTTCCGCAGTTCCTGGAGACGCTTGATTTCAGAAGGAACCTGAGCCCAGGGAACAGGAACACCCTTGAGGGCCTCATCGATCTTGGCCTTGATTTCAGCCAACTGGGTGAGACGCGCATCCGCCTCGTCGATCTTCACCTGCTCCTCCTCCTTTTCCCGGTTCATGTTCCGCTCGTCGGACTGCATCTCCTCCATCTCAGCGATCAGGGTCGCGTTCTGGACCTTGGCCTTCTCAAGCGCGTCCTGAGTCTCCACGAGAGTCGTCGTGACCTTTTTGATGGTCCCCTCGGTGTTTGTTTTCAAATCGCGCTTTTCCTTAAAGGTGTTGATCTCACCCTTAAGCTTCTCGGAGTTCTGGTAGCTGAGGAAAGCTGCACCCCCGATGACGAGGATGGAAAGTATGTACAAGATATTCTTCATCGTATCGTGATAAGTCAGGGGTTAACCGAAGGGATCCGCTTCCGCCGGCTCGGGCTCGGGTTCAGGCTCGGGAGCGAGGGGATCATCCGCTGGCTCGGGCTCGGGGGCGAGCGGGGCGTCCTCCAGCGGCTCAGGGCTGGCAGGAGCGGGTGCAGGCTCAGGTGCGGCGGGAGCGTCCGTCTGGGGAGCGCGGACGGTATCGCCGGTTTGCACGCTTTCGCCATCCACCACCGAATCAGGAATGATGTCGGCTGCCGCTCCATTTGATTCCACCGTGGTCACGAGGAGCTTGGCGATGGGCTCGCCATCCCGCACTACCTCGAGGGTCGAGTTCTTGACGATCCCAAGGTTGTCTCCTCCGGCAAGGGTCACGAAGCCAAGAGTGGCGTAGACGCTGCGGATTCTGGTCACCGCATCCGGGTTGCTCTCACCAGAAACCCGCCAACTGATCCGCTTGCGCACGTCGGCGAGGGAACGCTCCACTCCAGCCCGCTGGGCTTCGAGGTCAGCGCGAGTGGCCTCCCCCTGGGTAATATCAAGATCAATCCGGCGGAGATCGCTCTGAAGCTCACGCAACTCTGCAAGAACCTGGTCGACATCCCCGAACTCCTTGATGCTGTCCTCCTTCTCGGCAACCTCCGAGGCCTTGGCCTTGGCCTCGGCCTTCAAGGCTGCCACCTCGGCCTTGAGATCGGCATTCTTTTTGGCCTGGACCCCGTTCTCCTCGGTCTTGGTGGCATTGTCCTTGTTGACGCCATCGAGCTCTGTCTCGGTATCCGCAAGGTCCTGGCGGAGATCTTTAAGCTCCTTCTGCTTCCTCGCGAGGGCGGCCTCCATATTCTGACGCTTCAGGATCCATCCGTCATAGCCACGCCCTTCATCTTGGTTGTTTCCTTTATTCTTGAAAGCGACGAAGCCGGCTAGGGCCAGGACGATGGCCGTTAAAATCGCAAATATATTTGCCATGGTGTTGTCGTACGGTTGGGATTCAGGTCAGGTAGGACTGCCGTCTGAGTGGGTAAGGGATCGTGGACAGTGGGTAGGTGAGGGCGCAGACTAACGACCAGCTTTCCACGGTAACAACCTTAAAATTCCCGGAAAAAGCTTCACTCTCTTTACAAAATGCTTGCCTCGGCCCTATTTCCGCCCGGCCAATGAAGACGATTCTCCGGGTTCTCAGCTACCTTCGCCGTTACCCCGTCCTGGGTAGCGCCCAGCTGTTCTGCGCCACCCTCATGGCTCTCAGCGTGATTGTGTTCCCGTCCGTGACGGGACATGTGGTGGACGAGGTGCTTCCCCGGCCCGAACAGCACGGTGAGCTCATCTTCTGGGTTTTCGTCGGTTTACTGGGGTTTTTCCTCAAGGACGCCCTGAATTGCGGCCGTATCATCCTCAACAACCACTTTGAGCAGCGGGTCATCTTCGACATCCGCTCGGATCTCTACCAGAAACTCCAGCGCCTCCCCCTGCGCTGGTTCGACGGGCGCCGTACGGGTGATATCATGACCCGGGTGGTGGAGGATGTGACCGCCATGGAGCGCGTCCTGATCGACGGGATCGAGCTCGGCCTCGTGGCCGTGATCCAGCTGCTGGCAGTGGGCATGGTGATGTATTTCACGGACCTCACCGTGGCCCTGTGGGCCACCCTCCCCGTTCCCTTCCTCATCCTCGGGGCGTGGATCTACACCAAGGATGCCCGGGAGCGCTACCGGGGCCAGCGGGAGGCCGCAAGCGACATGAACGCCCTCCTTCACGACAACGTCTCCGGCATCCGCCAGATCAAGTCCTACACTGCGGAGGTCGAGGAACATGAACGCTTCGACAGCTTTTCGAACAAACTGCGCCAGGCCAGCCTGCGCATCATGCGGTGGTGGGCCTTCTACTCTCCGGGAATGTCCTTCGTGGGCATGGTCGGCTATGTCCTCGTGCTCGGCTTCGGGGGCCTCGCGGTCATGGACGGCCGGATGGAGCTGGGCGAGCTCGTCCTGTTCTTCCTCCTGCTCTCCCTGTTCTACGAGCCAGTGGCCAAGCTCCACCAGCTCAACCAGATGGCGCTTTCCTCCCGGGCGGCAGCCGACCGCGTCTTCGAGATCCTCGATTCCGAGGACGAACCGCACGCCGCGGACGGCGAGTCCCTGCCACAACCCGTGAGCGGGCACGTCCGCTTCGAGAATGTTTCGTTTTCCTACGGCGAACAACCCACCCTCCGGGAAGTCAACCTTGAGGCCAGGCCCGGGCAGACGGTAGCCCTCGTCGGCCCGACCGGGGCGGGGAAATCAACGGTGGTCAATCTCCTCTGCCGGTTCTACGAGTATAACGAAGGTTCCATCACCATCGATGGCCAGGAACTGAGTGGCACCCGCAAATCTTCCCTGCGCTCGGCTCTCGGCTACGTGACTCAGGAAGCGTTCCTGTTCAATGGGACCGTCCGCGAGAACCTGTGTCTGGCTCGACGCAACGCAAGCGATGAAGACCTCTGGACTGCCCTCCAGGCCGCCCGCGCTGAGGAGTTCGTGCGGGATCTTCCCCGCGGTCTCGATACCAACGTTGGCGAGCGGGGCGTCAAGTTGTCCGGCGGTGAAAAGCAGCGCCTCTCCATCGCCCGCGCGCTCCTCAAGGACCCGCCCATCCTCCTGCTCGATGAGGCAACCGCTTCCGTCGACTCCGAAACCGAGCGCCTGATCCAGGAGGCCCTCGAGGCGCTCATGGCCAATCGGAGCGCCTTTGTCATCGCCCACCGTCTCTCCACCATCCGCAATGCGGACCGCATCTATGTGCTGGACGATGGCATGGTCGTGGAACAGGGCACTCACGAGGAATTGCTCGAGGCCGACGGGCTCTACGCCGAGTTATCGAGGCAGTCCTTCCTCGCCGAACAGGAAGAGGCCCTCTCCTAGGATCCTCGATTCCAAAGATTTGGCGTGAATTTCCGCGGCGTTCGTGGTTCTCATCCGGCCCACAACTCCTGTCCCATGATCGACATCCGCGCCATCCGTGAAGACCCCGAGGCCATCAAGGTACGCCTGGCTCTCCGCCACGACGGCTCTGGTGATATGATCGACGAAGTGCTGACCTGTGACGAGGCCCGCCGCAAGGCCGAGACCGAGAAGCAGCGGCTCCAATCGGAGCGGAAAAAGACTTCGAAGGAGATCGGGGCTCTCCGCTCCCGGGGCGAAGACAGCTCGGCCATCGAGGCCGAGGTGAAAAAAATCGGTGAGCACATCAAGGCTCTGGAGAGCGAAGGAGCGGCCGCCGAGGCCAGGCAGACCGAACTGCTCCTCAATATTCCCAACCTGCCCCATGAGGGGATCCCGCGGGGCACGAGCGAGGAGGACAACCCTGAGATCCGCACCTGGGGCCAGAAGCCTTCGATTACCGATCCGCGGGATCATGTGGAGCTCGCCGAGCAGCATGGCCTCATTTCCTTTGAGGACGGGGTTCGTATTTCAGGGAGCGGATTCCCGGTTTTCCGCGGCGTAGGTGCCCGCCTGCAACGTGCCCTCATACAGTATCTCCTCGACATCCAGACCCGCGAGCACGGCTACGAGGAAGTCGGCGTGCCCTACGTGGTAAAGAACGAATGCGGAATCGGAACCGGTCAGTTGCCCAAATTCGCGGAGGAAGTCTACCCCACGGAGAACGACGAACTCTTTCTGATTCCTACCGCGGAAGTTCCGGTGACCAATCTCTACCGCGAGACCCTGCTCCAGGAGACTGATCTGCCCATCAGGATGACCGGGCACACTCCCTGCTGGCGACGGGAGGCGGGAAGCGCGGGACGGGACACACGGGGCATTATCCGGGTCCACCAGTTCGACAAGGTGGAACTCGTACAGATCGTCCACCCTGACAACTCATTCGATGCGCTGGAGGAACTGACCGGCCACGCGGAACGGATCCTGCAGTCCCTCAACCTCCATTACCGGGTCATCGAATTGTGCGGCGGAGATATTGGGTTCGGGGCGGCGCGGACATATGACATCGAAGTGTGGGCTCCCGGACACGGGAAGTATCTCGAGGTCTCGAGTTGCTCGAACTTTACCGACTACCAGGCCCGCCGCATGAAACTGCGTTTTAAGGACGGCGAGGGGCAGAACCGCTTCTGCCACACGCTGAATGGATCAGGAACCGCCCTTCCGCGGCTCTATGTGGCCATTCTGGAACAGTGCCAGCAGGCCGATGGCTCAATCACCATCCCCGAGCCACTGGTCCCCTACTTCGGCGCGGAAAGGATCAGCTGAGACCACCTCCCCTTCCTTCGCCAGTCAGAGGACCGGATGGGAGAACCACTCCCCGGACCCCAAAACGCACCGGTGGAAAACCTCGCCCCCCCGGCGGCCCTGCCTCCTTGCTAAACACGTCATGGAACTCCTATGCTCGGAGCCAACAGAATGCCGCTGCCCCTCGATCCGCGCCTCTCGCCTCGCCAACGCTACCTGCTGGGAATCTCGGGAGGGCGCGACTCGGTCGCCCTGCTCAATTCCCTGCTCGAGGCTGGAACCCGCAACCTGATTCTCTGCCACCTTAATCACCAGTTACGGGGGCTCTTTTCCGCCCATGATGCCGCCTTCGTGCGGGAACTCGCTGAAGCTCATGAACTACCGTTCGAGATCGCGCGCGCCAACGTGCAGCGACGGGCAGGGGAAGAAAAAACGTCCCTCGAGGTTGCGGCGCGGCGGGCGAGGCACGAGTTTTTTGCTGACTGTGCGCGCCGCCATCGCTGTCCACGAATCCTCCTTGCTCACCACGCGGACGACAACGCCGAGACCGTCCTCCTCAATCTTCTCCGCGGATCGTCCGGTCTGCGCGGGATGCAGTTCGAGAGCGCCCTCACCGTGGGCCGGAAGACGCTGAAACTCTTCAGGCCGCTTCTCGATGTCCGGCGTCACGCGATTGATGCCTACCTCGAGGAAAACCGGATCCCGTTTCGCGAAGATGAGAGCAACAGCGAGCCTTTTACGCCACGCAATCGTCTGCGGTCAGAAGCTCTTCCCCTCCTATCCGAAATAATGGGTCGCGATGTCATTCCCGCCATGGTGAGGGCCGCCCACGCGCACCGGGAGGATCGGGAGGCCCTCGGACACCTGCTTGAAGTGCTGGATCTCATTGATCCCCAAGGGCGTCTTTTTCTCCCCAAGGTGCGTACTCTTCCCGAGGCTCTGCAGCGTCACACCTTTTTTCTCTATCTTCAGGATGCGGGCGTGACCGATCTCTCCCACGGGGTGATTGAGCGCTGCCGCCGTCTCCTCGATCAGGATTCTCCCGCGAAGGTCAATTTGCCTGGGGACCGGCATTGCAGGCGCCGGGCGAACCGAATCTTCGTGGAATGATCCCGGCAACTGTCGGGTGGTGCCTTTATCCTGACCAAGCGGGAAGATCCGCCGCCGGATGGGCATACCGATCCATTTTTCCAACGGGGTAAACTTGGCCAAGGCTCGCGAGAGCAGGCCTTTGCGGCCCTCCCCTCGCGAGAAACACATGACCGCGTCCTACTTCTTCGCTTCGTTGAGTTGCTCCTTCACCTTCTCTTCGATTTCGGCGTAGAGCTTTTCGTCGGCCCTGAGAGCCTCCTTTGCCGCGTCGCGTCCCTGGGCCAGCTGGTCGCCGTCATAACTGAACCAGCTACCACGCTTCTGAATCATGTTGTATTCAAGGGCCAGATCGAGGAGCGAACCCACTGAGGAAATTCCCTCATTATACATGATATCGAATTCTGCCTCGGTGAAGGGTGGTGCGACTTTGTTTTTCACTACCTTGATCCGGGTGCGGTTACCCTGCACGGTTCCATCAGTGGCCTTGATCTGTCCGATTCGACGGATGTCCATCCGGACCGAGGAGAAAAACTTGAGTGCCCGTCCACCCGGGGTCGTTTCCGGATTTCCGAACATCACTCCGATCTTTTCCCTGATCTGGTTCGTGAAAATACAGACCGTGCGTGCCTTCGCTATAAGGGCGGTCAACTTACGCATCGCTGCACTCATGAGACGCGCCTGGGTTCCTACGG
>CAWWCX010000172.1:0-8288 GCA_963935445.1 uncultured Roseibacillus sp. | reverse complement strand
CCTAGCATCACTTTCTGTCCTTCGGCGGCTGTTTCGGCGGACGCGGTGATCACAACCCAGCCGGTACTGCTTCATTGGGGCGGGCCTTGGTTGCTGGGTTCCCTGGTGCTGGGCCAGAGAGTTCGGCACCCTGAAGCCCTCAGGCGACACCGGTGACCTTCGACGGCCCCGTGAGGACCTCGAAGTCCGTCGCGGTAACGTTGATCAGGGCTGGATTTGCGCCGATGCTCGCGAAAACCTCGCCAGCCTTGTAAGCCTCCATGGCTGCGCGGTTCTCCCAGAGGTAGACCCCGCCGTAGGTGTTGGTCTCTTCGTTGGCAAGCCAGGTCTTGGAGATCAGGCCGGGGATAGACGCAAAGGTGGAAGCGAGTTCGTCACACACGCCCTCATACTGTTCGCGGCTGAGATCGTGAAGGTTGAAGTTGATGACGAGGATATGCATGCAGGGACCCTAGTGGTTCCTCTCACGGTGATCAAGCAGCAGCGGCGGCTTCCCTCAGGTGGTCTGTCAGTAAGGGCCCGGATACCAAAACGCTGCCTCCTCCTTGGATCGAAGGGTTTTTCCTCAGAACCCGCTTTCCACGGTCCCTGCGATCCCGACTGCCGGTCGGGTGGGGATGGTGCGAATAGTGGTGTGTCGAGACTGGAAAATAGGATTGCTGGCAGGCTTGTCTGCGTCTCTCCGCTTCCCTGTATGCAGGGGGCCGGGTCCGAGAAAGGAGGCTTGGCAGAAGCATCGATCGTATCGATGATATGCGAAAGATAATATATTCAAGGAATTCGGGTCATTGCGTTAGCGTCTTGCATGCGTTTACGGAAAGACGGCGCTTGTTTTGTGAATATGAGAGTGCCTGTGACCTGATCGCTTTTGCTAACGATGACAGATATCAAGATGCAGCAGGACAAACAGAGCGACCCGGCGAAAGCACCGGATTTTACCGGGAGCCTCGTTTCGGCGCGTCCCTTCTGGCAGCAGCTCAAAATGCTGACTAATCCGCCCCTGTTCTTCGAAAAACTCATTGCCAGGTACGGAGACTACGTCCGCTACCGGGGGGTCGTGAACTTTCACCTCGTGAACCACCCAGCGCTGGTGGGCCGGGTTCTGCGTGAAACCCATCGCAACTTCGACAAGGCGACGCCGATCTATCATCGTTTCCGGAATGCCTTTGGAGATGGGTTGGTCACCGTCGAGGGGGAACGGTGGAAAAAGCGCCGCCAACTGATTCAGCCTGTTTTCAAGGGTTCGACGATCGAGAATTTTTTCAGTCTCATGCGGGATGCCGCCGATGCGGCGGTAGATGCATGGCCCACGAATACGGTCTTCAACATCGCCGATGAAATGGATCATCTCGCCCTCACGGTGGCAGGCCGTTCGTTTTTCGGTCACGCATTTGATGAGTCGTCGGAGGATATCAGGCGATGGACGGATGTGATCAACCGCTATTGCGCGCTGCCACCGCTTTCCATCATCTCCAATCCCAAGGTGCCCACGCCCATGAATGTGAAGCTTCGGGGAGTGCTGGGGGAATATGACCAGTTTCTCGGCCGGCTCATTCGTGAGCGGACCGAGGGGTTTGCAAATGATGACCTGCTGGGAATTCTTCTCAATACGATGGATGAGGAAACCGGGGAAGGCCTGAATCCGAAGGACCTCGCCGAGGAAGTGCTGGGTATGCTCATCGCGGGTCATGAAACCACGGGCAAGGCCCTCACGTGGATCTGGTATGAATTGAACAGTCATCCAGAAGTCGAGAAGGCACTCCGGGAGGAGATTGAGACGGTGACGGGTGGTGGCCCTCTCAAGGTTGAGCACCTGAAAGAGCTCAGGAAGATCACGATGGTGATCGAGGAAACGCTGCGGCTCCATCCGCCGGCCTGGTTCGAGAACCGGAACACCCTGGAGGATATTGAACTCGGTGGTGAGGTTCTTCCCAAGGGAACGATGGTCGTCTTCAGCCGCTATTCGCTGCAACGGCATCCGGATTTCTGGATAGATCCGGAAATGTTCAAACCGGAACGTTTTGATCCGGAGCACCCTGAGAATGAACACAATCGTCATGCCAGTGTGCCCTTCGGGGGTGGGCCCCGTGTCTGCATAGGGAGGCATTTTGCCATGATGGAAATCAAGGTTGTCGTTGCCACGGTGCTGAGACATTTCCAGGTGGTGGTGGATTCCAGTGACCAGCATGAAATGTGCGCCCGCATGACCATGGCTCCCAGGCATGGGCTCAGGGTGCACCTGACAAGACGTAAACAGAAGCAACAGGCGGATCCCGGACTTTCATGAACTCCTACCCCTACATGACCAACTACGTGAATGAGGTCTTCACGAGAGAGAAGAGTCGGGTCGACTATATCTTTCTCCGGCCCTTGTTGCAGGTGTTCTACTTTTTCCTGAGGATCGTTATCTTCCCGATCAAATACCTGATCCATCGCAGGCCCTATGGCCACGAGGCGCGCTGCATTGATGGAATCCTCGCCCTCGGGATGAAATACCTGGCCAGTGAGGAAGCGGTGGAACTGATTGTCCGTCACGTTCAGATCGAACCCTTGATTTACCGGCATCTTCTTGCGGTAGGGGGAAAGGCCCCCGCAGAAAAACCCTCGCATCCGAAATTCAACGGCATCGACGGCGACTACAATATTGAGAATCTTACGGAAATGGTACGGCACAACCTTACCATCGGTCACGATGAGCTCTCATACGAAGTAGTGGATCGATTCGACAGGGATTCGTTTCTTGAACATCTTGATGAAATCCGACAGCGGGTTCCGGAGGATCATGAGCTCATCAGCAAGAAAGCCATAGAGGTGACGAGAAAGTCATCGCTGGGATGGATTGGCGCCACCAATGTGGTGATCTTCATCGTCATCATCATCACGATCTTCGCGGATCTGAGGACCGCCGTGAAGGCGCTCAATTCCTTTGGCGCTGATTCTCTCCTGCTCTGGTCCATGAAACGCCTGTATGCACACGACCAGGACGTGCTCACGGACCTCGATTTCTATCTTCAGGCCCCTAACAACCGGAGCCATTACAACAGCAGCGTCTTCGTCTCTGACCCGAGTTTGTATCTTCAGTATCATGTCGCCTTCGATGAATATGCCTACGAAACGCTTCGCACGCGTCAGCCGGCGTTGGCGCCCGAAGCATCACCATCTTCCGAATCATGAACTGTCATATTACAGCGACCGGTTCGTTCCTGCCCGGGCGCAGGATCGACAATGAAAACCTGCCCGCTTTCATGGGTGAGCTCGATGGGGAAGCCGAGCTCAGGGCAAAAATACTCAGGATGAACGGCATCAAGTACCGCCACTATGCCCTGAACCTTGATCAGACCGCGACCCACGATGTGTACGAACTCGGCACCCATGCGGCCCAGGCCTGCCTGAAGGGGCGGGACGGACAGATCGATTACCTTTCCGCAGGCTCGACCAATACTCCACTCGTAGGCCCCGGCTTGGCCAGTATTCTCCACGATCGCCTGAACGGGGCAGGATGCGTGCGTGAAAACCTTGAAATCAACTCCAACACCGGCATCTGTACCTCATCCGCGCAGGCCTTGGTAAACGCATGTCGCGCGGTGTCCTGTGGTGATCACTCGCGGGCCCTGTGTGTCGGCGCCGAACAGCCGTCCGAGATCCTCAAGTCCTCGGTCATCGAGCCGCCGGATGACCGGGATCAGCATCCGGAGGATCCGACTGCTTCGAAGTGGTTCATGTCGGTATTTCTGCGCTCGATGCTGTCCGATGGTGCCGGCGCCTTCCTTTTGGAGGATCGCCCATCAGCCGGGGGCGTCTCCTACCGGGTGGACTGGACCTACTCACGGTCCTTTGCCAATGAAGCCCCGCTGTGCATGGCGCTGGAGAACCGGAGTCTCCTGTTGAGCCAGGATGTGTCCATTCTCGCGAAGTATATGAAGCCCTGCCTGCGGCAAGTCATGCATGGGGCGATGGATGCCCATGGTGAGAGCATTCTGGATTATCGCGTGGTGCTGCCTCATCTCTCCTCGTTCTATTTCAAACGCTACATGTTCAGTGTGCTCAGGGAAATGTGTCGTGAGGGTGGTGGCATGGTTGACTACTGGACGAACCTTGAAACCGCAGGCAATACGGGAGCGGCCAGCATTTTCATCATGCTTGACGAGTATACCCGTACGAATCCTCCCGAAGATGGTGACCGGATCCTCCTTTTCATCCCGGAGTCGGGTCAGTTCAATTTCGTCGTGATCAGCCTCACCGCGATCTGCCCATGAGCTGCAAGCGCCTGGCCATCATCGGGGCCGGCAGCAGTGGCTTGGTCACGTTGAAGCATGCTCTTGACCGACTGCCCGGATGGGAGATCGTGTGCTTCGAAAAAGGAGGCGATACCGTCGGCTGCTGGGGAAATCCCTACCCCGGCTTTGTCTCGACCTCGACAAAGTTCACCACGCAGTTCGCCTGTTATCGGAAGTGGGATTGTGAGGCTGATCCTGCGTCCCGGGCGGAGAGGGAGGATTTTTTCCGTGGTGCCGAGTATGGACAATACCTCAAGGAGTTTTCCGGGGCCTTTGGTCTGGAGAAACATATCCGCCTGCACGCCAAGGTGGACCGGATCACGAGAGTGGAGGAGGGATGGAAGTTGTGGATGGAGGAGGGTGCCGAGGTCTTCAACCGTGTGATTGTCTGTACCGGCCTCGCGGAGCGGCCGAAGAAAGTGAACACCCATCTGCCACTGCTGCGATCCATGGACGAGCTTCCGGAGGGGAAGGGGATCGTGGTGCTGGGAGGTGGAGAGTCGGCAGCGGACATCGCCCACAGGCTGGCGGCACCCGAACTGGGCAATCGCGTTTACTTGTCGCTCAAGACAGGGATCCGGGTAAGTCCCCGTTATCACCCGATTCGGGGGGTGCCTTCTGATTTTCTCAGGAATCGGCTGATGCTCTCCATTCACCGGGGATTAAGAAATGCCATTGGCCAGAAATTCGTTGAAGCGCGTATCCGGCACCGGGAGAAGTTCGAGAGAGCCTTCCGTGCGAATCCTGAGGGACACGCGCAGGATGAGTCGGCCAATGCCAGACGAAAGCAATGGGATGCCCGGCTCACCGCTGCGGCCAAGGACAACCTCTTCAATGTCTTTCATACGAAGAGTGATGAGTTCCTTGATGACATCGCAGAGGGAAGAATCTCGATCATCGGACCGCCGAAAGGTGACGGTTTCCGTGAGTTCTCCGAATTCGATGGAGAGGGGATCATTGAAATTGAACCCGATATCGTTTGCCCAATGATTGGCTACACCTCCGGACTTGAGGATTTGACGGATGGTGCACTCAGGGTGCGCGACTTCCATCTCGGCTGCCTGCACGTACGGCATGCCGACATGTTTCTGGTGGGATTCGCCCGTCCCATCATCGGCAATGTGCCCACGATCAGCGAGATGCAGGCCAAGCTGGTGATTTCACTGATCGCAGGAAACATTGAGAGGCCTCGGGATCTCATTGTGAGGCACGAGCAGGAGCGGGCGCGGGTGGAGCGGGAATTTCCGCTTCTCAATACCGAGGCGCTACTGCCGGTGGAGATGTTCCCTTACTGCGATCAGCTGGCAGGCATGCGGAATAGCCTGCCAACGGTCCGGAAGGTGGGTCTTCGCAGGTGGTGGAAGATCATGCGCGCCCCGGCATCGACACTTCACTATTTGGATGATGATTATGATGCAGATGCGGTGGATTCCCAGAGAGTCCACAGTCCTCCGCTGATCACGGGGTTGCTGGTGCTGATCAAGCTTGTCGATTTGCTTTATCGGCGGATGCGGCGAGGCGCTTCGTCCCGGGGATCAGTTGGCTCCGGGTGACGTGGTCAGGCAGACAGACGGAGCAACTCTCTCGGGCACCCTGGGAGGCTTTCCCTATTGGGAGCTCGTCCTTTCGCGGGCAGAGGCGGGGTAGAGCCAGCCGGGGAAATATACCAAGGACGAGAGGGAAACGGGGCTGCGGGTTCAAAAAGCGACCCCCCGACCGGTCTCCGCTCCGATCGGGGGGTCTGTTTGGGGAGCAGCAGCAGTTGTCAGGGCGCTCCCGCAAGGCAGGATGTATAGGTCAGAACTGAGAGGGATGCGGAGAGTTCTTCAGGCGGTCACCGGCCGTGACTAGCGGCCGGTGAGCCAGGAGGGCTTTGTCACAGGGCCGTGGTAGGGCTTCGCTATACGGCAAGGCAGGGCGACTGCGACGGGTGGTTGGTTTCGACTGGGCAGGGCTTGGGAGGCAATAGAGTGCGAACTCTGGTGGTGGCTGGAAAAGGTTATCGGAGGGCGATGTTCTGAGAGTGCTGATGGGCTCGAACGTTGAAAGTCATCGCCTCTCTAATAAAAATTCACAATATAAATTCGACATAAGTATCTTAGTCAGTAAGAATTCATGGTCTGACTACTTATCTGGAAAGTTTGATACTCTTTATATCCTAAGTATTTGCAGAACTGTCCAAAATTCTCATTTCCAGAGATTTACGACCAAAGGATCTCTGGAGCGAATGCTCAGCCGAGCACCAGCCAGGTGGAAAATGCTTTCCCTGTGCCGCGGATAGGAAAGTAGAAAAAATTGATCTCCACGGCTTTCAATTTATTTAAGTACCCAAACCATTAACGTCACCGTAGTAATGGAGGCGAGGCTTGGAGGGGCCTGAGACGGGCGTTATTCCGCGCTATCAGGGTAACTGCCGAGAAGTTTGACGAGGGAGCAGTGCTTTTCGAGTTCCCCAAGGGCAGAGGAAACCTGCTCGTTTTCGCAGTGGCCGGCGAGGTCGACGTAGAAGATATACTCCCAGTCCTTTTGCTTTGAAGGCCGGGATTCGATCTTGGACATGTTGATTTCGAAGGAGTCGAAGGCCTGCAGGGCCGCGACGAGGGAGCCCGGGCGGTCGTGAACGGCAAATAGAATGGAGGTGCGGTCGTTTCCGGTCGGGGGACAGGTTTGCTCTCCGATGACAAGGAAGCGCGTGGTGTTGGTGGCCCGGTCCTGGATGGCCTCGTCGAGAACCTCGAGTTCGGCAAGTTCGGCGGCGAGTCGTCCTCCGAGGGCCGCTGCTCCATCAGAGGCCTTGTCCCGGGCGAGATGGGCGGCCTTGGTGGTGGAGGAGACCTCCACGAGGTCGGCCTCGGGGAAATTACGCAGAATCCAATTCTTGCACTGCCCGAAAACCTGGGGGTGGGAGTAGAGCGTACGGATCTCCTGGCGGGGGATCGCGGCCAGAAGGTTGTTGTCAATGCGAAGGAGAATCTGGGCGCAGATGCGCAGCGGAGAGTCGACGAAGAGGTCGAGGGTATGGGAGACCGCCCCCTCGGTGGAGTTCTCGATGGGAACGACTCCGTAGTCGGCCCGGCGGCGGGCCACGTCATCAAAGACATCGGCGAAGCTCGGATGCGGCGTGTAGTTGACGGAGTGCCCGAACTTCTTGATTGCGGCCTGGTGGGTCCAGGTGCCCTCGGGGCCCAGGTAGGCGATCTTGAGATCTTCCTCGAGGGCGAGGGCGGCAGACATGATCTCGCGGTAGATCGCCCGGATGGATTTTTCGGGTAGCCGTCCCTTGTTCAGTTCGACCAGCTTGCGCAGGAGAGCATCCTCGCGGTCGGGGGCGTAGATCTGCAGACCATCCCGCTTCTTGATAAGCCCCACCTCATGGACGAGATCGGCCCGCTGCGAGAGGAGGTCAAGCAGTTGCGTATCGATAGCGTCGATTCTCTTACGGATCTCGTCGAGGGTCACCGGGGAAGCTCTAGCGACTAATTCCCAAGATCGAAATCGAAAAGCGCGCCATCGTGGCAGCCTGATTGTTAATCTTCGGAAGGCGAATGACCGGCAGGGGCTTCCCCAGACGGAGCGGGAGCCCCACCGGGTTCGACAAGAGTAAGCTGTTTTTCGCCCTCCAGCTCCTCTTCGGGGCTGGATTGTCCTTCCTCGTCGTTCTCGTTCTCGGAAGGTGGTTCCGGGAGTTCCACGGCACGGAGTTCCGCCGAGTTCGGGAGCTCGTCGATGGATTTTATACCGAAGTGTTCGAAGAAGAAATCGGTGGTGGCGTAGAGGAGGGGTCGGCCGGGAAGGTCGGCCCGCCCGTCGATCTTGATCAGCTCCCGGTCGAGGAGCTTCTGCAGGATGCTGTCTGAGGAGACGCCGCGGACGTGCTCAATCGAGGCCTTGGTGACGGGTTGACGGTAGGCCACGATGGCGAGGGTTTCCATGGCCGGGGGGCTGAGTCGGCGGGGTTTCAGCCCCGGGAAGAGGTGGCGGACAAATCCACCAAATTCAGGCCGGGTAAAG
>CAWWCX010000171.1:0-8292 GCA_963935445.1 uncultured Roseibacillus sp. | reverse complement strand
CCCACGCTCGCTCCCTGCGCATCATGCCCCACACCGTCTTCCGCCTGACCCTGCCCGCGCCGCTCCAACCGGCTGTCTTCCGCGGTCAGCTCCACCTCGTCCCGGGGAACCGAGCCAAGCTCGAAGTCACTGTCCTCGACGGCGAATCCCCGGTCTGGAACCGGAAGATCGACCCGGGCAGCGCAGCCATTCCACTCTCCCTGAACCTCCCTGCCGGCCGGGACCTGACCCTCAAGGTTGCCTTTGACGGCCCCCTCGCCTTTCCCTGCGGAATCGACCTCCGGGACGCACACGTGATTCGCAGGGCCAATTAAGATCTCAACACTGACAAGAATACACTCATGGGCTCCCTCAACTCCTTCGGACTCTGGCTCGGCCTCGGCGCATTGGGCGTCGCGGTGCCCATCATCATTCACCTTCTCTACCGCAAGCATCGCCGGCAAACCGACTGGGCCGCCATGGAGCTCCTGCGCCGCGCGCTCGTCATTCGCTCCGGACAGGTCCGCCTCGAGGACTTCCTCATTCTCGCCTTGCGCTGTCTTGCCCTCGCCCTGCTCGCTCTCGCCCTCCTGCGTCCCACCCTGAATTCGGACTCCTCGGGCTGGATCGGCGAAAAGAAGGTCGGGATGGTTGTCGCCATTGATGCCTCCTACAGCATGAACCACGGCGATTACTCCCGTTTTGAAGACGCGGTGAAGAAAGCCCGCGATGTCTTCCAGACCGCCAACGAGGGCGACCCCATCAGCCTGGTTCTCATGAGCAGCCGCCCCGAGGTTCTCCTCCGTAGCGCAAGCTATGTCCCCGGGCAGGTTGCCGGCATCCTCGACGATCTCGAGTCCGCCGGCCCGAACTCCCTGAACCTCGAAACCAACATCGAGCTTCTTGGTGAACTCGTGGATGAACTCAAGACCCCCGGCAAGGAATGCTTCCTCATCACGGACTCTCAGGAACTCGACTGGGACGAGCTCCCTCCCCGGGCGATCGACTCCCTCGACAGCCTCCGCAACAAGGCCAATGTGTTCGTCATCCCGGTCGCCCACGAAAGTGAGGAAAACCTGGCCATCGAAAGTCTCACCTACACATGGGGATCGCTCCGAGAGTCGGGCGAGGCCCGCTTCACCGCCCTCGTCCGCAACACTGGCCGCAGCTCTGAAGAGGCAGCCACCCTCGAGTTCTTCGTGGACGACACGCTCAGCAGGCGCGTCTCGGTGGGCGCGCTCGCGGCCGGCGAAACCCGTCCCCTGGAATTTACAACCCAGTTCGACAAGGCCGGCGACGTCCGACTCCGGGCCGAACTCAGCAGGGATGATCTTGCAGATGACAATGTCCGCCATGCCATCGCCCGGATCCGCAGTGGCGTCGAGGTCCTCCTCCTGGAGGGAGATCCCGAGAACGTGCCCGGCAACCGCAGTGGTGGATACTACGCCAAGGTGGCCCTGCGTCCCCAGGAATCCGACACGGTGGAGGGCGTGGTGATCAATGAGATCGACCCTGCGGATTTCGCCCTTGAGTCCCTCGGCAACTACGACGTCGTCCTCATGAACAATGTCCTCTCCATCTCCCCGGACACGGCCAGGCGCCTCAAGCGCTTCGTGAATGATGGAGGCGGCCTCATCATCTTCTCGGGCGACCGCGTGGAGGCTTCCGAATACAACCAGAACCTCGGCGGGGAGGACGGCATCCTGCCCGCCGTGCTCGCCGATCTCTCCACCTGTGAGCAGGAGGAGGGCTGGACCCTGCAGGCCGCCAGGTCCGAACACCTCCTCGCCAGCCTGACCGCTCGCTATCCGGAAAAACTCCTCGACGAGATTCGCATCACGAAGCTCATCGAGACGACTCCCGTCCAGGACGGTGAAGTGCTTCTCACATCCCAGGCTGGAGACCCCGTCCTCCTCAGCCGCAAGGTGGGTTCCGGCACCGTCCTCTTCTTTTCCACCACAGGGAACAAGAGCTGGAACAACCTGCCCCGCGAGCCCCTCTACACCATTCTGCTCCAGCAGGCCGTCACAATGCTCACCAGCGATCCCGACCGCCTTCAGCTCACGGTCGGAACCGACTCCGAGCTCGCGGTGAGCGGCCGGGAAATCGGTGATTACGCTTCCCTGCGCACCCCGGAAGGCGAAGAGCCTAACGATGTGCGGATCGTGCAGAACGGTGACCAACCGGTCGCTCCAGTCTCCTTCACCGAACACGGGGTCTATGAAATCGAGGCCGACGGGGACAAACCCGGTATCGTGGTGGCCGCCAATGTCGACGCCGATGAATCCAACGTCCGCGTCGTGGACGGGGGCGCCCTCGCCAGCAAGCTCGACGAGACCGGCGTGGAAGTTCTCAATCGAGCCGGCTCCATGGGCGATGTCATCAAGGATGCCCGCCGTGGCCGTGAACTTGCCCACCTTCTTCTTCTCCTCGCCGTAGCCGTCTTTGTCGCACAGAGCGTGCTGGCCCGGCACTTCACCAACAAGATGGATCGCGAGGACAGCTCCGACCTCTCCACCACGCTCCAGATGAGCCAGGTCGCCGCCGCCCGCCGCAGTTAACCCTTTTTCTCGAACAACAACGCCTTTCGTCATGCTCAAAAAACTGTTGGGACTGGATTCGTCACAGGAAGTCGACAAGATCGAGCTCGCCTTCCGGGGCGGCTGGCCATTTGGCATCATCCTCGTGTTGGCAGCCATTACTTTGGCGGTCTATCTCTACCGCCGCGAACGGCTCATCCCCCGTAACCGGCGCATCGCCATGATGTGCCTGCAGGCCGCCGCACTCCTCACCTTCATCGTGGTGATCATGCAGCCCTTCGCAAAGATCCGCACAACCAATGAGTTCAAAAGGTCGATGATTGTCATGCTCGACACCTCACGCAGCATGGCCATCGAGGATCCCCGCACCGCGGCTGAAGACGTCGAGGAAGCGGCCAAGGCCCTCAACAAGATTCCCCTCGACCGCAAGCTCGGCAGCGACGACGCCCAGGGCGTGAAACAGGAACTGGGCTCCGCGCGGCGTATCGATCTCGCCCGCTCCGCCCTGACCCACCCGGACATGGACCTCCTCGGACAACTCGAGGAACGCTACGACTTGCGCTTCTTCACCTTCGACTCCCAGCTCAGAAGTGAAGACCCCCGCAACACGCCGGCCACCTCCGATGGTGAAGAGAGCTCCGCCCTGCCCCTCGCTGAGGGAGAGTCCTCCCGGGTTGGCACCGCGATCGAGGATGCCGTCGACCGCTTTTCCGGCCAGCCGCTCGCCGGCGCGATGGTCCTGAGTGACTTCGCGTGGGCCGAGGGCAAGGACCCGGTCAACGTGGCCCGGCGACTCAAGGAACGACGGGTCCCACTCTACACCGTCCCGGTCGGCCTGCCTGCGCCACCCGACATCCACGTCCGTGGAGTCATTGCCCCGGAAGTCGTCTTCAAGGGAGACCGCGTTCCCCTGCGGGTCAAAATTGAATCCCGCGGCTTCGCCGGCAAGCCGGTGACCCTCTACTTCAACCTCAACGACACCGAGAAGGACAACAAGCAGATCACCCTCAGGGATGGCGTCCAGTTCGAGGAGTTCATGTTCATCCCGGAGGCAGAGTCCGGCACCCTCGAGCTCGACTTCAGCATCAAGCTGCAGGAGGGAGAGATCACGGAGGCCAACAACGCGGCCAGCCACCAGGTCCGCATCCTCGATGAAAAGATCAAGGTCCTCTATATCGAGGGGATGCCCCGCTGGGAATACCGTTACCTCCGCTGGGTCCTCCTGCGCGACCCCCGCCTGCAAGTCCAGTTCCTCATGACTGAGGGCGATCCCGCTCTCGCTGCTTCCTCCCCGCTACACATTGGACGGTTCCCCGAGGACCCCAAGGACGCCCTGAAATACGACCTGATCATCCTGGGGGACGTCCAGGCCTCTTACTTCAATACCGCGCAGACCCAGCTCATCGAGAAACTGGTCCGGGAACGAGGCGGATCCCTCCTGATGCTCGCCGGCCCGATGGCAGCGCCCTCCACCTACCGGGACAATCCGATCGGCGACCTCCTTCCCGTCAATATCGGGACCGGAGGCTACCTCAACCTCGGCGTCAACGTCTCCCCCGAGGTTACCGAGGACGGCCACAAGAGCCTGTCCACCTCCCTGTCCCTCGCCCCGGACGTGAGCGCCCGCATCTGGTCTCACGTCAAACCCATGTATGGCCTTCCGCAGCTTGCGGGGGCCAAGTCCGGCGCCAACGTCCTCCTGCGCCTGCCCAAGGTCAACGAGGCGGATCCCGACTACCCCCTGGTAGCATGGCACCGCTATGGCACCGGCAAGAGCCTCTTCGTCGCCACCGAGGACCTCTGGCGCATGCGCCTGGAGGTGGGTGATCGCTTCCACGCCCGCTTCTGGGGCCAGACCATCCAGTTCCTGACACTCTCCCGCCTCCTCGGCGCAAACAAGCAGATCAGTATCGAAACCGACAGCAACAGCTACAGTGCCGGGGACCAGATCCGCATCTTCGCGAACGTACTCACCGAGTCCTTTGAACCAGTGGAAGGCGAGAGCTACGAGGTCGTGCTGCAGGAACAGGAGAACCCCGATTCTGCCACGACCATCGAGCTCACCGCGGTGGAGAGCACCCCTGGTCTCTACTCCGGGTCGTATCTCGCCGGGCAGGACGGCAAATACGAGGTCCAGACCCAGCCGCAGGATTCGGAAATTTCCAATACCGCCGAGTTTTCCGTCAAGACCATCGACATCGAGGACCGGGAAACGTCCATGCAACCTGACGTGGCTCGACAAGCTGCCGAAATCTCCGGTGGCCGGCAGCTCAGCCTCGCCGGCCTCGGCGACTTCGTCGCCAATCTTCCCCCGGAAAAACAACAAACCAACACCGTCAAGATTGAGCGGGAGCTCTGGGACACTCCCCTGTGGTTCCTCCTCATCGTCGCCTTCGCAGGTGCCGAGTGGTATCTGCGCCGCAAGGACAACCTCGTGTAACGGGAATTAGAAACGGATCAGAATCATGGCCGAAGGACACGACATCAGCATCGAAAATCGACTGCATCAAGCCTGGCAGCAGGAGTGGCGGTGGTACTGCATCCGCGGAGCATCCCGCTTCGTGGTGTGGCTCATTGCCCTGCTCGCTGTCGACTTCATCATCGACTGGGGCCTTTTTGCCAAGACAGGGATGTCAGGCAACATCGGCATCTTCCTCCTCCTCGTCAATATCGCCGTCCTCGGCTGGGTGCTGTGGCACGAATGGCTGCGCCACCTGAAGCCCTTCGACCCGATAGCCACCTCCCTCGATGTCGAGAAGCGCCACCCCGGACTGACCTCTCTCCTCGTTTCCTACACCCAGCTCAAGGACGGGCCGGGGGAAGACCAAGGCAATGTCTCCCAGGCCCTCATCGACGCGATGCGCGATCAGGCGATCGAGCAGAGCCGCCCGCTCGACTTCAAGGAAATCGTCGACTTCGGCCAGTTGCGCAACCTGTTCTTCATGGCCGGTGGCGTTCTCCTTGTGTTCTTCATCCTCAGCATCAGCTGGAACGAACACTTCGGCACCCTTCTCAAGCGCCTGACGGGCAGCAATGCCGAATATCCCACCCAGACCGTAGTCGCCAGCACGACCAAGGATCTCACCATCCGCATCGGCTCCGACGCGACTATTTCTGCAACCGCCTCCAGCGAGCACGTCATCCCGGATGCCGGCCGCCTCTTCGTGAAGGAAGCCGGATCCGAGGACCAGTGGAAGGAACTTCCCATGAAGAAGGTCGAAGGCTCCGAGAACGCATACAGCCGCGAGCTCAAGGACCTCACCCGCGATACGCTCTTCTACGTGCGCCTCGGTGATGACACCGCCGACCAATACCGCATCAACGTCATTACTGCTCCCCGCATCACCGGCGTCGACCTTTCCCTCAAGTATCCTGAATACATGGATCGCAGCGAAGGGACCAGCGATCAGCTCAACCTCGAGGTCCAGGAAGGAACAACCGTTCAGTGGACGCTCACCTGCGACACTCCCGTTTCATCGTGGGAGATTCTCGTGCCCACTGAATGGGGCGAGGACAGCGACGAGAGCGACCAGGCCGAGGACGCTGCCGAACCCGAGAAACCGGAGACCGGAGAACAGGCTGAACCGGAGGCTCAAGGAGAAGAGAACGCCGGGGCCACGAGCGAAGATGACCCAGAGGAAGCTCAGGGCGACCAGCCCGGGACCGAGACCGAGCCGGAACAGGAGAATGAGGACGCGGACCGCCCCAAGTTCCGCTCCATTGCTGCCAAGCTTGACGAGACCGGAACCACCGCAACCTTTGAGCTGCCCATCCAGGAGGCCCTCAGGTATTCCTTCCGCTGGGTCGAAAAGGCAAACGGATTCAAATACGAGGACGTGCAGTATGCTGTCAAGGTCACCAGCGACGGCCTCCCTGATGTCGACCTTCTCCAGCCCCGCGAAGCCGGCTACGCCACCGCCGGCAAGGTCGTGACCCTTGAGGCTAAAGGCACCGACGACATTGGACTCGATAAGGCCTGGCTGGTCTACTCACTCAATGGAGCCGACGAAACCAAGGTGGAAATCTTCGATTTTGACGGAAACACCAACAAGACCTTCGAATACACCTGGAAGCTCGCCGACGGCCTCAAGGAACTGAAGCCCAACGACCGTATTTCCTTCGCAATCGAGGTTGCCGACCGCCATCCCGACAGGGAAACGCACGTGCGACGGACCTCTCCGAGACAAATGACTATCGTTACGCCAGAAACCTATCTAGACTGGTATCGTGCCGAGTACGGAGCGCAGATCGAAGAGCTGAAGCGCTCCCGCAATCAGGAGCTGGCCGCCCAGAAGGCCGTCGAACAACTGAAAACCGAAGAGGGAATCGAATCCCCTAATGGAGAAGAAGACAATGAAAACGAGTAGCGTCCTCCTTACCCTGACCATCGCCTCCGCGGGCCTGCTGCCCCTCGCCGCCCCGGCACAGGAAGAACAGGAACGGGCCGACAGCATTACGGCCACCAAACAACGGCTCGGTAGCGAGGTGAACCGCCAAAACGGGGTGGGGCGTCGGATGACCTCGGTGGAACGCCGACTCGCCTTTCTCCTCGATGACCTCAAGTCCAACGGGCTGGGGGAAGAAGGTGGAGCAGTCACCCTGGCCAAGACCCGCAGCTCGCTCGGTGGACTGCGGACCGAGAAGGTGGTCAGTGCCCGTGATGAGCTCTCCCACGCCCGCGAAAAATTCCAGCCCGGCAAACCGGAAAACTCTCATCCTCATATCTCGGAAGCGGGCCAGACAATCGAGGAGATTATCGAGGAGCTCGGCAAGATCATCTCCGGAGCCAACACCGTCCTCGTTGACGACCTTCTGGTGAAGCAGATCCGGGAGATCATCAAGACCGAGGAGTTCATGCAGCGCCAGACCAAGACGTGGGGCCTCGAGACTTATAAGAACACGGCCGCGGGCAAGGTCGACCAGGATCGCCTCGGCCGGGCCCAGCAGGCTGTCATCGATCGTTACGGTCAATTCTTCAAGACTCTCGTCAAAGCGCGCAAGGAAGCGGTTGACGAGGAGACTCTCAGCCGCTTTGGCCGGGCGGAACTCTCTCTTCTGGAGAGCACGCCTGTCGCCCATATGAACCGCGCGATTGAACAGATCGCCCAAACCAAGGCGGCCGAGGCCGTCACCGACCAGGAAAAGGCCCTTACTGCCCTCCGGGAGGCCGAGAAGATCCTGGCCGCCGAGTCCAGTGGCATGTCCGACCTCGTGCAGGACATCGCGCAGATCCTCGCCGACCAGAAAGACCTGCAACAGGATACCGTGCAGGCTGAAGGGGAAGTCTTCAAATCGGAGCAGAGCCAACTGGAGGCGCGCGAACTTGAGATCGGCATCAAGATCGAGGAAGTAATCGCCGAGCACCTTCCCGAAGAGACCACGCCCGACGCCGAGGACCCTCTCCGCGATGCCCTGGGTGAAGCTCTCGAGCACGTGGCGGTTGCTGCTGCCGAGATCAATACCGGCAATCAGGATGGCGGCATCAAGGCGCAGAGCGACGTCATCGCGGCCCTCGAGAAAGCCCTCGCTGCCGCTGAAGCAGGCGCGGAGGCGGAGCTGGGATCCGGTGACGGACTCGATAGCGACGGTGGACTTGGAGAAGATGGAGGATTCGGCGAAGACAGTGGATTTGGTGAGGATGCAGGATTTGGAGAAGATGCCGGCTTTGGCGAGGATTCGGGCTTCGGCGAGGATTCGGGCTTCGGGGCGGATGGCGCGGGGGCCGGAGCTGATGCCCTGTCTCTTATACACATCTGACGCTGCCGACGATATG
>CAWWCX010000170.1:0-8315 GCA_963935445.1 uncultured Roseibacillus sp. | reverse complement strand
TATTAAAATCGCACTCCGCCCGCAGGGCTTTTCCACAGGCGTTCCACGACCCTTCAGATGTTAGACTTCAAAGGTCGCCTGTTAAGCTGCCTGAATGATTCAAACATTCAGGAAACCACCATCGCCAAACCCCGTATTCCGGATCGGCGAAACAACTCGCGGGCTCTTGTTCCTCCCTGCAGAAGGGGCCTGTTCGGCTAACTGATTGGCATCCAACCTTGAGCGACTTCTATGCACAAGTTATCCACTCGGTCAGATCCTCCGGCAGGTCGTAGACGCGGCTCCCTCCTCCCCCGCGGTTCTCATCAGGCCCGATTTCCGCGAGCCCTTCGGGGCCAGAAATACCCGAAGCCAAAGGTTAACAAGGTAGTGACCGGCCACGCCCAGAAGAAACCAACGGTGGTCTCCAGCTTCTGCGTATCACCCTCGCCTGAAACGACATACATGGGAAGAGCACCCAGCCAGTCATAGGGCATCCGGATGAAGTCGATGGTATGGAGCAGGACCCAGATATCACTGCGGATGAAGAGGACGCCCACGAAGGAAAGTATCGAACCTGCCAGCAAGCCCCCGAAGGCTCCCCGCCCAAGCAGAGCACAAAGGAACATGCCCAGGAGTGGACCCATCGTGTAGGTGGTCATCCCAAAGGCGAGCGGAACAATCGCCACTCCTGTCGTTGTTTGAACCCAACGCATCAGGAGGGTGAACCCCGTAAGAAACGCCCCCCAGAAGACCACCCACATCCGGCTTTTGGCCACGAGGGCCCGCTGCTCAGCCTCACCCTGATGTGCTTCCGGCTTGTAAAGCACGGAAACGGTCGTCTGGCTGAGGGCGGCCAAAATGGAATCAAGGCTCGATATTGCGGCTGCAAAGACCCCTCCAAGAATGAGACCGCTCAACCCGGGGGGCAGCTCCTGGACAATCCAGATGGGAAAGACATTATCAGAATTTCCCGGTGTCCCACTCTCCGGATCCCAATCCATCTCCTTGGCAACCATGCCTCCGGGATCGGGCGGATTGCTTGCATACCAGACGAACAGGGCGGCACCCACCATCAGCATGAGCAGGGTGACGCCCTGGCCAACCGAGCTCCAGATAATGGCCTTCCGGGCATCCCCCGCGCTCCGACAGCAGAACATCCTCTGGGCATTCAACTGATCCACCCCGAAAGCCCCGACGTTCTGGAAGGGCACGGCAAAAATCGCGACCCAGAAGGTGAATTTGAAGGCATCCGACACTCCGGCATCCAGATTAAACCATCTCGTCTTGCCGGCCTCCGCCGCTCCTTCAAGCCACCCATCGCCGAGGTGAACACCCGCCCAGATGAGCGTGAGCACCCCTCCTGTCACGAAGAGGAAGAACTGCATCACATCGGTCCAGATTACCGTCCGCATGCCACCCATCAGGGTCCAACCGATCGCAAACACCCCGATGATGAGGATACACTGCCCGAAGGAGAACGGAGTGACGATCATGAGCGGAATCGCCGCCACGAGCACCCGGACGCTCTGGGCGAGAATGGAACCGATCGTAAAGAACGCTGTCGCGAGAGTCTTGAGCTGCGGCTTTATCCTACGCCCCATGTAATCGTAGGGGCTGTATATGTCTTCTTCGTAGAAAACCTTCGTAAACACGACTCCGACAATAACTCGCCCGATGATCGACCCGATCGCCCAGATCATATAGGTGAAATCTCCGTTGGCAGCCATTACGCCGCCCGGAACACCAATGAAGGTAACTCCGCTGATCTCAGTGGCGATGATCGAGCCGCTGACCGCCAGCCACGGGAGCGACCGTCCACCGGAAAAGAAGTCGCTGATCGAGGCCTGTCGCCCCCGCATCCGGTGCCCGACCCAGGTGGTCAGGCCCAGGTAGCCAAAGAGCACAATCCAATCCAGAGGTCTGAACCACTCATGAATCTCCATCCAGAGCGGGAACCTATCGCGTCGCCCTTGCCCCGTCGAACCTTCCCTGAAAAAATCAACACATCGAAAGTAATATCCTTGTCGCAAACCACACTCTCGCTATCCTCGGGAAACACTTGTCAAATTGCCTTTAGAGGGATCCACAGCCCAAGTCGCTGGCATCATCCCCGCCCGATGGGGATCCTCCCGCTTCCCCGGAAAACCCCTCCACCGACTGGCAGGCAAAACTCTGCTTCACCACGTGTTGGAGCGTGTCGGCAACTGCGAAGAACTGGCGCTCGTCGTGGTCGCCACGGACGACGAGCGCATTGCCACAGAAGCCCGGTCACTCGGCGCAGAGGTCGCAATGACGTCCCCGGATCACCCCTCGGGCACGGACCGGGTCGCGGAAGCGGTGCAAACTCACCCGGGGATCACCCACGTAATCAATATTCAGGGCGACGAACCCCTGATTGATCCGTCCCTCGTGGACTCCTTCGCAAGCAGCCTGCAAGCCGATCCGGAACTTCCCATGATCACCGCCGCCAGTCCCATCACGGATCTGGCTCAACTCGATGACCCCAACATCGTCAAGGTCGTCATTGATCGGGAAAACAGGGCTCTCTACTTCTCGCGCAGTTCCCTGCCCCACCTCCGGACCAGTCCGGAAGGGTTCTCTCCTCTCCGGCATATCGGCCTCTATGGCTACCGCCGAGACTTCCTCACGCAGTTTGTCAACTGGCCACCCAGCGCCCTTGAGCGGGCCGAGCAACTTGAGCAACTTCGCGCCCTCGAGAACGGTGCGCGCATAGAGGTAGTCGTTACCGATGACCAATCCATCGGACTCGACACCCCCGAACAGGTTCCCCAGCTGGAAGCTCTCCTTGCAGCCAACAGCTCTCCGTAATACCCTGATCTTCAGTAAAAGTACACAACCAATCACTCGGCGTGAAATACATCTTCGTCACCGGCGGCGTAGTCTCTTCCCTCGGCAAGGGCTTGGCAGCCGCCTCCATCGGCACCCTTCTTGAGCACAGGGGCCTGAAGGTCACTATCCAGAAGTTTGACCCCTATCTGAACGTCGATCCCGGGACCATGTCCCCCTACCAGCACGGCGAAGTCTATGTCCTGAACGATGGAGCCGAGACCGATCTCGACCTCGGTCACTATGAGCGCTTCACCAATTGCGTGCTCACCCGGTTCAACAATCTCACCTCAGGCCAGGTCTTTGAGAACGTCATCAAGAAGGAGCGCAAGGGTGACTATCTGGGGAAAACCGTCCAGTTCATCCCCCACGTCACTGACGAAATAAAGCTCCGCATCCATGATCTGTCCGCGGCCAACCCCGGCGTCGATGTCATCCTGACTGAGATCGGAGGAACGGTCGGGGATATCGAGGGTCACCTCTTCCTTGAAGCCCTGCGCCAGTTCTCGCTGGAGGTCGGGCGCGAGAACGTCTGCTTCATTCACGTGACCCTCCTGCCGCTCATCCGTGCCGCGGGAGAAATCAAGACCAAGCCTACCCAGCAATCAGTTGCCAAGCTCCGCGAAATCGGCATCCAGCCTGATATCATCATCTGTCGTACCGAGCACGATCTCGACGAGGACAACCGAAGGAAAATTGCAATGTTCTGCAATGTCGAACAGCAGAACGTTGTCGCTTTCCGCGATGTGAAGCACACCATCTACGAGTGCCCGCTCGATCTTCGAAGGGACAAGATTGACCGCCTGGTTGTCGACAACCTCGGCATCACCGATTCGCCGACCCCCTCGCTCGCCCAGTGGGAGGATTTCGTAGACCGCCTTATCAACCCCAGGCACACCGTCAACATCGCGGTGGTGGGCAAGTATATCGAGCTGCAGGACGCATATAAATCCATTTACGAGTCGCTCACCATCGCGGGAGCCACTCATCACACCAAGGTCAACATCGTCCGGATCGACTCCGAGGCCATCGAACAGGACGGCCCCGAAACCCTGATCGGGGAGGTCGACGGGATTCTCATTCCCGGCGGATTCGGCGACCGGGGAATCCAGGGCAAGATCCAGGCCGCCCACTACGCACGCTCCATGCGAATTCCCTATTTTGGAATCTGCCTCGGCATGCAGGTGGCCGTCATTGAATTCGCCCGGAACGCCTGCGACCTGGAGGGAGCTCATTCCACGGAATGCAACAAGGAGACCCCTCATCCGGTCATCTGCCTTCAGGAGGAACAGAAGGGAGTTGCCGACATGGGCGCCACAATGCGCCTTGGATCATGCGAGTCCATCCTCTATCCCGGCACGCGGGCAGCGGAGCTCTACAAGGGCGCCGACCGCATCAACGAACGCCACCGGCATCGTTACGAATTCAATCCGGATTACCTCGACCAACTCAAGGAGGCCGGACTCGTCATCTCCTCGGTTTCAGCCGCGGAGGGCCTGGTAGAAATGATCGAACTGCCCGAGCACCCCTTCTATCTTGGCGCACAGTTTCATCCCGAATTTCAATCCAAGCCGAACAACCCTCACCCTCTCTTCTCGGGCTTCGTAAAGGCCGCCCTCGACAGCAAGGTAGGCATGCCCGCATAGGAAGTGCCCGGGAATCGCCGTCCTGCCCACCCATCCAGCTGTCTTCTCACCGACCGTTCTGGAGAACAGGGAGCCGGCTTGCCGGGGCGGCACCCAGCCATGGCCTCAACCTGCATCCCCTGAACCGGCCGACCCGAGAACCCAGGCATGTCACCAAATCAGCTCCTCGTTCTTGGCATAGGCGGATCGGAACTCACTCCCGAGGAGGCCGCGCTTTACCGTGAGATTCAACCCGGCGGGTTCATTCTCTTCACGCGTAATCTCGTCGACGCCCACCAGTGCCGGAAACTGACCGACGATCTGCGCGACCTTTGCGAGATCCCGCCATTTATTGCCATCGACAACGAGGGGGGGCGGGTCTGGCGTACCGCCCGCTTCAGCCCCTCCCTCCCTTCCGCCGACGAATTTCGTATCCACGGGGACCCCCGACTTATCGCCGAGGCCGGTTGGGCCACCGGACAACTTCTCAGCCTTCTCGGAATCAACTTCAATCTCGCTCCCGTTCTGGACATCGACCATCACCCCGAGGCCGCTAACGCCCTCCGTGGGCGCTGCTGGGGTCATCGCGACCAGGAGGTCATCAACCATGCCGGCGTCTTCAACCGCTGGCAGAGGCGTCAGCACGTCCTCGGATGTGCAAAACACTTTCCAGCCGGAGGAAAGGCCATCACCGATCCCCACCATGAACTCCCTGTTGTCGACATGAATATCGAGGAGTTACAGCGGGAGGACCTGATTCCTTATACCGCGCTCATGCCTGAACTTGATGCTGTCATGATCAGCCATGTGCACTTCCCCCGTATTGACGAGACTGGCCTTCCCGCATCACTTTCCCGGAGGATCATTCAGGGCCTCCTGCGTGATCGCCTCGGCTTCGATCAGCATCTCGTTCTTGCAGACGATCTGGACATGGGCGCGATCCGGGGCACCTACGGCCTCCCGGAGGCCGCCAGGATGACCATCGAGGCTGGCGGAGACCTGGCCCTCGTGTGTCACAGCTTTCTGCATGCGCGCGAGATCCTGACAAGTCTCCGGGATATTCCCGGCCCGATTCTCGCCGACACGATCCTTCGCCACGAGAAGGCACGAAAACGGCTGCGCACCCCGCCCTCTTTTTCGAATGATAAACTGGAGGAAATTACCACCATTCTCACCAAGCTTCGTGAGACCGTCCCACCTGGAACGGCCCCCTCCGACACGGATCACCCCTCCCGCAGCCCGGTCGAAGATTACTGAAGGGGACTGAATCCGTAACAACGTCAGGGGCGTACCTGAATCCAGTCAGCAAGATCCCTCCCCTGATCCCGCTCACGACCCACGAGCACTCCCCGGCCCTTCCGGCACACGGTCACCCTCCTCAAGAATCGAGAGGGCTCCTATTGTCCCGGCCACCATTCCGTATCCCGGGGCCAGAAACCACCCTGCCAGTGGGATCATGAGCAGCGCTGAGAAGCTCGCACCCTGACCGAGGATGCGTCCCCGGAAATTCCAGCAGAGCCGGAGCGCACCCCAGACCGTAAAATTCCGCCGCTCCAAGGGAGGGTCAACAAAACCCGCCCCGGCCAGAAACCAGGTCACCAACGCGGTGACAATCGATCCAAGCAGGGTCCCAAGAACTGGCAGAAGTGCCATTAAACAGGCCAACAGCAACCCCACCGCGGCAAGCATCAGGGTGAGCAGGCTCAGGGAGGACCCCCGGACTGCACTGCGCACAATCTCGCCAAACGGTATCCTGATCCCGCCTTCGGCTGTTCCCGGACCTGATACCGCCCGTTCAGTTGCCTCGGACAGTAATCCCAGAAACGGAGAATAGAGGATCATGATCACGTTCCGAAAGAGAATGAATCCCAGCGCCACCCCAACCATCGCTGTCAGAACCGAGAGAACGGACATCGTGAGCCCGGACTGCAGAAAGCCCGGAATCCAGTGGTCATGAAGGAATCCAGGCAGTCTCCGTAACAGCAGGTAGCCTGCCACCAGGCTGCACGGCACATAGAGCACGCTCAGAAGACCGGGCACGAGAAAGAGCTTCCAGAGCCCTGTTGCGAAAAGTAGTCGGTGAGCGGCTCCGTAGTCCGCGACTCCCGCAACAAAACCTCCACCAGGTCCTCCCATTCTACCCGCCTTTTATCGCTGCCCGGGCTCGGGCAAACTCGCTGGTCCGATTCACGACGAGGGTGGATCTGCAGATTCCGGTTCGTTGATGGGCTCCACTTCCGGCTCGGGGGCTACTGGAGCCCCTCCCTCACCGGGAGGGCGCGCCGGAAAACTCTCCGCCTCAGGAAGGGATTCCGGGAGGGGCGAGCCCGAAGGAGCACCTGGCTCAGGCGGAGGGGGAGACTTCATCTCCGCCGAGAAGTATTGCTGAATCACCGGGGCCACCTCGCCAAGGGCGTTCGTAAATTCTCCCATCGCGTTTTCCACCGTCGGACGAAGGCTGGGAGCCAGTCGACTGAAAAAGTCCTCCCTGCTTCCAAGCGAACGCTCCAACTCCTCCTGGTGAGACTCAATCTGCCTGCTGATCGCTTCACGCGTTGCAGGCTCTGGCACCGCCAAGGCCTCAAGACGCCTCGCAATCGCATGCAACTTGTTGACCGCAAGAGGAGACAACCCGGCTAGTGCCTGCGCGCCCGCCGTGTCGTCGGACTCAGCCAGCGCCACTGCAAATTCATCAATTTGCCCAAGATACTCCTCAGCAAGCCCTTCAACGGTGTCAGCCCGGTCTGCCACGAGAGGGGCATCCGGGATGGACTCGACAAGGTCGACGTCCCCGGCGTTGTCCGCCTCATCGCTTCCGCAACCAGACACAAGCAACACCAGGCTCATCCAGATCCATCGCAATGTCTTCATCTCATTCCGTCTGTTCCGCCCCCGCCGGAGCTGGCCGGACCTAACATCCGCTCGCCGAGATGGATAGTATTTCATGCGCTTCGGAACATCGCGACCTACCCGTCCAGGAGACTTTTCCCCGTCATTTCCTCAGGCTGCGGAAGCCCCAGCATTTCCAGCAGGGTAGGCGCCACATCCGCCAGGATCCCATCGCCTACCCGCCGCTCCCCCGCATCCTCGGCAACATAGACCGCATGGACGAGATTTGTCGTATGGGCCGTATGTGGCGAACCATCAGGATTCCGCATGAACTCACAATTACCATGATCGGCGGTAATCAGTAATTTGCCCCCCAGCCTCAGTGTTTCCTGCACAACCTGGCGCACTCCTTCATCGATCGTCTCCACGGCCTTGATCGCAGCCTCCACCTCCCCGGTGTGCCCAACCATGTCCGGGTTGGCAAAATTCAAAATCACGAGGTCGAAATCCTTCAGCTTCTCCACCACCGTGGCCGTCACCTCATCGGCGCTCATTTCGGGTTTGTGATCGTAGGTGGGTACATCCTTCGGAGATGGAATAATGACCCGCTCTTCTCCATCGCACGGCACCTCCTCACCCCCATTGAAGAAATAGGTCACGTGGGGGTACTTCTCCGTTTCTGCGATCCGCAGCTGGCGCTTTCCCGCTGCTGCCACGACCTGACCGAGAACATGAGCAAGGGTCTCCGGGGGAAAAACCACCGGGCAGCCATAGGTCTCATCATACTCAGTCAAGGTGACGTAGTGCACGTCGGGCCGTGCACCCGTTTCAAACTCGTCGAACCCCTCCGATAGAAACGCTTCAGAGAGCTGCCTCGCTCGATCAGCTCGAAAATTGAAGAAGAGGACCACGTCTCCGTCCCGCACGCGCTGGGTCTCATGTTCACAAAAGACCATCGCCGGAAGAAACTCGTCAGTTTTGTTCTCCGCATACTGCTGGGCAACAGCCTCGCTCGCGAGAATCTCGCAACGT
>CAWWCX010000169.1:0-8338 GCA_963935445.1 uncultured Roseibacillus sp. | reverse complement strand
ACACACTGCATATCGTCGGCAGCGTCAGATGTGTATAAGAGACAGGCAAGCGGGGTCAGCAGCGGATAGATCATATCCGAAAAGTATCCGGCGAGCTGTCGGTCCTGGGGTTCGCTGAGCTCGTGGGCGGACAGGATTCGGATTCCCGCCTTCTCGAGTGCGGGAAGAAGGTCATCGTTGAGCAGGGTATACTGGTCGCGGATGAAAGAGGTTGTCCGCCTCCGGATGGCCGAGATCTGCTGGGTCGGGGTGAGCCCGGAAAGGTCCGTCTTCCTTGGCCTGGAGGTCAGCAGCATGCTGAGACCACCCACCCGGACCTGGAAAAACTCGTCAAGATTCGAATCGGTGATGGAGAGGAATTTCAAACGCTCCAGAAGAGGTGCTTCCGGGCGGCAGGCTTCTTCAAGTACGCGCTGGTTGAATTCGAGCCAGGACAATTCGCGGTTGGTAAATTGCATCTAGTTGGAAGGAATGGTCAGAAGTGCTCGGCAAGGACGACCTCCAGACCGAAGATGTCGTGAAACAGGTCTCCCTTGCTCTGCATGGCGAGACGTTCGACGGCCGCGTCATGCACTCCGTTGAGCGTCAGGCGCATCTTTCCCGGAAGGATGTCCACGCGGAAGTCGCTGACGCGTTGCAGGTGTGCCTTTTCGAGGGCGTCAGCAACCCGGAGGATCGCGGACATCTTGGCGACGCGCATGCGTTCCTTGCCAGAGAGTGCGGCATAGGCCTGATGCCGCAGGCGCGGTCCTGCGCCGCGGTGGTATCGGGCGACCAGGGAGATCATTGTGATGTCGAGCCGCGAGAGTCCGAAGATTTCGCTGTTCTGGATGATATAGAAGGAATGCTTGTGGTGGGAGCGCGGGCTAATATAGCCGCCGCATTCGTGGAGCAGTGCGGCCACCTCGAGAATCATGGAGTCATGCTCGTCCAGGCCGTGCAGCTCAAGGGTTTGCTCGAAAAGGAGAGCGCAGAGGTGGGCAACCTGCTCAGCGTGCCGGGGATCGACTCCATATCTTCTGCCAAGAATCCTTGCTGAGCGGAGGACCTCTTCGTGGAAGCCCTCCGTGAATGCGGATGCCCGTGGGAGGTCGCCGAGGAAGCCGCGTTCGTAATCGCTGTCGGGGCTGCGGAGGTATTTCAACTCGAACAGCTCGGCTACTGCGATGTTGGTGAGAAGGGCGGGCACCACCGCCTCTGCCGAGCGGTAATCGAGCTGGAAGTGCTGGACGCGTTGTTCGTTCGTCATATCGGCCAGTTCTGCGACGAAGTCCTGCAGATTTTTCAAGCTCCTCTTGTTCCCGCCGGTCTTGGACAGAAAGGGTGCCAGGAGCTGGAACTCGTAGCCAATAACGACCAACTCCTGTACATCGTCGTCCTGGTAATCATGGTAAAGCTGCGTGATGGCCCCGGAGATGTGTTCGCGAATGACGCGGAAGAGGTCGCTTCCCTGAGCGTCGCTGCCCTCGACCGCTTCGGCGGTACGGTGGCTGCCGAGGCGGTAACTGCTGTAACGTTGAATATTGCCCTTCCGAAAGAGCAGGGCCCGCGTATTGCCCGGTCCCACGTGAACCACAAGCGTGTTACGTTTTCCCATGCTCGGGGTGTCCAGCAGGCGTCGTCGGGTCTTGAGGTAAATGAGGCGCGTCATCTCCCCGTCATCAAGTATACCGAGGTCAAGACTGCAGGCCATGCTGACCCGGTTCAGGAAGGTCTCATGGTTTTCCGCCTCCGCGAGAATGTTGGTAACGACCGCGCGCTGGACCTGGGGAAGGTCTGCCCCCACTTCCCGTAAGGTTTCCCGAAACCCCTCCAGAATCTCAACCGCATGTTCGGTGGTGGTGCGACTGATCCGTCCCCGCTGGAAGATGTCGCGTGCCAGCGGCAGGGGCTTCTCGAGGAATTCGATCTCCTTGAGCGATCCGCCATCCTTGTCGTCCGCCTCGGCAAGGAGCATGGAGACTGCGCTCGCACCGATGTGTATGGTGGCGCAGAGGGCCGGGCCGGAGGGTGTTGGAGATTCCATGCCGAGGAACGAGGGTCGGGGGAGAGCGGGAAGGGTTCTATGGAGCGCGAGCCGAGCCGGCAAGGACAACTGAAGGGGGGAGAGATCGTTGGGGCTTGTGGTCCGCATGGAGGGCTTGAAGTGACACATTTGTCACAACCCTGTCCCCGGCCGAAGGGAGAGGCCTTCCCTCTCGTGTGAGCTTGCATTCGAGTGGGGAAGATTTCAGAGTGACATCCGATGCCAGTTCGTGGAGCGCTTGAACGCTACATAATTCCCGAAGGGGCGAAGCTTTCGCTCGGGGCGATCGACCCGAACGAAAAGGAACTCTTCTCCGGGGGTGGCAAGGAGGACTACCTACCTGCCTTTGACGCGTTGAGAGACCAGATCCAGGCCCTGCAGAAGGTCCTGTACGCGGAGGACAAGCGCCGGATCCTGGTTGTGATTCAGGCCATGGACACCGGGGGGAAGGACGGGTGTGTGAAACATGTTTTTTTGAGGGTGGACCCGCAGGGCATCAGCGTGAAGTCCTTCAAGAAGCCGACCGAGGCTGAACTGGCTCGCGATTTCCTCTGGCGCGTGCACCAGCATGTTCCCCGCAATGGCAAGATCACGGTCTTCAACCGCAGCCACTACGAGGATATTATTGCCGTGCGGGTGAAGAAGCTTCTGCCGGAACAGGTATGGGAGCGACGCTACCGGCATATCATCGAGTTTGAGCGGATGCTCGCTGAGGAGGGAACGGTGATCATGAAGTTTTTTCTCCACATCTCCAAGGAGGAGCAAAAGGAGCGTCTCAAAGCCCGGTTGGAGCATCCTGCCAAGCATTGGAAATTCAATCCTGACGACCTGAAGGATCGCCAGCGCTGGGACGAGTTCATGTATTGCTACGAGGAGCTCATCGAGCGCACGTCAACGGTTCATGCCCCCTGGTATGTTATTCCAGCGAACCGGAAGTGGTACCGGAACCTGTGCATGGCCCGGATCGTGGTTGATACACTCGAATCCCTCAAGATGCGCTATCCGGAGGTTGACTGGGATCCAGCGTCGGTTGTGATCGACGGTGAAAAGGTGGACAAGGAGGCCGTCGATTCAGAGGTTTCGGCGGCTTCGAGATAAGATTGGGAGGAGGCAGGAAATCACGGCCCCGCCGATGAAGAGTGCGAGGAGGGGCGACAATCCGAGGGCTACCGGCAGGTAACCGAGGATCAGCGCCGCCCCGGCCGTGAGGAGGGCGTAAGGCAACTGGGTCACGGTGTGTTCGTGGGTCGAGATGCCACATGCCAGAGCGCTTACGATCGTGGTGTCGCTGTATGGGCTGCAGTGATCACCAAAGACCGCTCCACCAAAGACCGCTCCTATCACGGCAGGGACGATCGCCTGTAAGGTTTCGGGTGGGAGTTGCTGTGCGGCCGCCAGAGACCCGGTGAGCGGCAGGGCGAGGGGCATCAGGAGTCCCATGGTGCCCCACGAGCTTCCTGAGACGAACGAGATGAGGCAGCCAGTAAGGAACACCCCGGCGGGCAGGGCGGCGAGGGGAAGCCGCGAGCCAAGGGTGCCGCTGAGGACCTCGGCGGTGCCAAGGACTCCGAAAAGGCTGCCAAGAATCCAGGCCATCAGGAGAATCATGACGGCAGGAAGGAGCTGGCGGACTCCGAGGAGGGCTGCTTTCGGAGCTTCCCGCCATCGCCCCGCTGGAAACAGAGACAGGGCGGTGATGACCGCCAGGGCGCTGGCGAGAACAAAGGCAAGGGGAACAGTTGGGGCGTTGAGAGCCTGTTGAATCCGCTCCGCACCAGAGCTTCCCTGCTCGGCGCGATGGAGAAGAAGAATGGCCAGCGGCAGAGTGAAGAGAAGGACCACGATGGGGACCAGTGCGCTCGCAAGGGAGCCGGGGTGCTCGAGAGCGTCACAATGCTCCAGCTTTTTGAGGGGAACCGCCTCTCGTGTTTTCATTGGTCCGATGAGTCCATTGCAGCGAACCGCAAGCAGCGCGAGGAAGAGTCCGAAAAGACAATAGAAATTCATCGGTACGGAGGCAAGGAACTGACCGTAGGCCGGTGTTTCGAGGGGACTGTGATCGGTGATGTATGCCAGCTGGGTGACGATCCAGGTTGAGAGAAAAGCAAGGCAGGCAACCGCTGAGCTGGTGGTGTCGACAACGTAGGCGAGGAAGGCACGGGGAATCCGAAGCCGGTCGGCCGCTGGTCTTGTGACCCGTCCCAGCATCAGCGCATTGGCAAGGCCATCGAAGAAGCAGAGCAGTCCGAGCCCGAACACACTGGTGAGGAAGCGCCGTCGATTTCGTGGCGTAGTCTCCCCGGTAGCGGGAAGAAGTCGAAGCAAGCCGCCGCCACGCTCGACGATGCTGGCGAGGGCTCCAAGCAGGAGGGTGAAGAGCAGGGCGTAGACGTGCCAGGGGCTGAGCAAGGTGTTCCACAGGGCCCCGTCGGTCCCGACCCATTGCCCAAGTTCCGCTTGCCTCGTCAGGAACAGGATCACCACGGCGCAACAGCAGGCGGTGCTTAGGGAGAACGGGGCATTCCTGCTAGTGAAGACGAGAATGAGCGCGACCAGCGCAGGCCACAGCGCCTGAAGGGTAGCAGGGAAAGCGGTCGTCGCTGCAGAAAGCAGGACAGCCACGAGGGCGAGGACCAGGTTTCGCAGGTTTCTGGAGGCGTGGTGCGGCATGATTCGAAACGACGACAGCGAATGTTCACCCTCTGGACAAGATCCGGGCTGTCATATTGTGAATAAATAATTGTCCGAACACGTCAAAATGCATGATTTGGATCCTCCGGCAAAACGACGGAATTTCAAAATATAACGACGAATATTTGATTAAAGTTCATGAAATAGGTGCTCCATAGGCCCCTTGTTATTAGGGAAAACATTTTTTTTGCATAAAGCGCTCTCAAATTGGGGAGGGTAGAAGGTAATGGTTATCCGGTATCAAGCGGAGTTAACTATTTTAGGCTCGTCTTTATCCTCTGGTCATGTGAGCCTGCCTTTAATGACCCACCCGGCGCTTCGCCAAGAAGGCGATACCCCTTGTAATCCCGATCCCGTGCCAGCGAGTCGGCGGTCTTTTCTGGGCAGGTCACTTCTTACTGCGAGCGGGTTGTTTGCGGCAACCTGTCCGACCCAGGCAGTTTCCTTTTACAGTGGAAGCGCGAAGCTGGACACCGGGGACTTGCCGAGCGAGTGGGTCCGACGCCAAGGGGCGGAATTGCATGCCTATGCGCGGTATCTTTCCGCGCTTCGGTTACGCCACATCAGCATACAGCAGGTTATCTCGGCACATGCGAGGCGGAAGGGGAGCGTGTGGAATTCCCTGCCTCCAAGAGAGGACTGGCGCCGGATGAGTCAAACCTTGAGGGTTGCCGACGAGATTTCAGTCCGCGTGGGAACCTCGGTAAAGACCGTGACTTCAGCCTATCGGAATGCTTCCTACAACGCCCGCTGTCCGGGAGCTAAGCCCAACTCCTATCATAAGAGGAACTTCGCTCTGGATCTGAAGTTCCACGCCTCAACTTATGCAGTTGCCCGCGCAGCCCGCAGCATCAGGGAGGAAGGGAAGTTCCGGGGTGGGGTCGGTCGCTACACCGGTTTCACGCATGTTGATACGCGTGGCTATAATGCGGATTGGTAAGCTCTATTCAGTGGCACGGAGAAAATGCGGGGGCGCTACGGCGCCCTTTTTTGTTTCCCGTTTGGAACCGGCACCGAGAAACGGGAAATCAATACGTCCGCAATCTGTAATAATCGGCACATATGGTGCTGCAGGACGGCTTGACGGCTTGATGGGTGATTGACTATTGCTGTCGTGGTTATTTGTTTCATTCTTTTCAGCTATCATGACCGCCATTCGATGTTTCAAGGTTGCCTTGGTGTGGGCCCTGGGCTCCTCCGCCGCTACCGCAGAAGTTCTTATTTCCCAGTATTACGAGGGAAGCAGCTTCAACAAGTGGATCGAGTTGACCAACACGGGAGAGGAGGCGGTTTCGCTGGATGGCTACGTTCTTACAAGATGGGCGAACGCCGCAACCGAGGACTGGCGCATCGAGGGATCGACTACAAGTAACAGGGACACGCTGGATGGACTATCCATCCCTGCCGGGGGCTTCCTTCTTCTCGGGAACACCGGGGCCGCCCTGCCGACCTATGCGGCTGTTGATGTGGCTACCAACAACACCCCCAATTTCAACGGAGATGACAGCGTGGTGTTGTATGACACAACCCTTGGTGCGGTCGGGAGTCTCGCTGGAATAGTGGATGCCCTTTCGTTCACCGACTCGGGTAATGAGGGTAAGGACAGGAGTTTCTATCGCCTCAATAACGACAGGGGTTATGACGCGGTGACATCCGGTTCCACGGTTCTTGATTTCCCCGCCGTCTGGGCAGAGAAGACAAATGCAGAGGTGGACGAGGCTGCCGAAAGTGATCCCTGGTACCTTCGTGGCTTCAGCAGTTCGGCCGTGGATTCGCTGGTGGTCACCTTGAGCCCGGCCTCGATCCCCGAGAACGGCGGTGCGGGCCTCGTGGATGTGACGGTGAGCCGGTCGGGGGCGACGGACGGGGTCCTCGAGATTACCCTCATCTCCAGCGACGAGTCCGAGGCGTTTATACCGGCTTCAGAGCGTGAGATTCCCGCCGGCGAAAGCTCTGCCACCTTCTCATCGGCGATCGATGCCGTGAATGACGGAATCGAGGACGGTACGCAGGTTGTCACGATTGCGGCCAAGGCAACTGGCTTCGCCGAGGGTTCCGCCAGCTTGGAAGTCACGGACGACGGAGACAGTTCGCCGGTTGTGATCACCGAGATTCTTGCGGATGTCCCTCCTGGTGAATCCGGGGATGCCAATGAGGATGGCAGCACGAACAGTGCTGATGATGAGTTCGTGGAGATAGTCAACAAGAGTGGCGCGGTCCTCGACATGAGCGGGTGGGCGCTTCATGACGGGTCTGAATTGCGACACCTGTTCCCGGCGGACACGGTTGTTCCGGCTGATTGCGCCATCGTGGTCTTCGGGGGTGGGTCTGTTGAGGGACTGGGTGGCTCGGCGATTTTCCAGGTCGCGAATACGGTTCGGCTCGGGTTGAACAACGCGGGGGACACGGTGTCGCTTTATGACGACGCCGGGGAACTGGTTGCGTCGGTCACTTACGGGGCGGAGGGAGGCAACGACCAGTCTCTGACACGGGATATGGGGCTCTCCGGGCCATTCGGTAAGCACAGTGATGTCGTGGAGGCTTCAGGCAGTTTGCTCTCCCCAGGCCGGCGGGTGGACGGGTCGGAGTACTGCCCTCCACTCGGGGAGCTCACCTTCAGCCTCAGTGCCGAGAGCATGAGTGAGAATGGCGGGTCGATCGTTGCCCTGCTCCGAAGGACGGGGGATCTCAGCGAGGCCTTGGACGTCGTGGTGCGGGTTAGTGACCAGTCCGAGGCGCTTGCTGATGTTGGCGACCGCGCTACCTTTCCTGCCGGGGAGAGCTCGCTCACGATCAACTTGAATGCGGAGGACGACATTGCGCCGGATGGCAGTCAGCTGGTTGAACTGCGCGCGGTTGCCCCACGTTATCTGGTCGCGGTGGAGGTGATTACCGTTGAAGACGATGGAGACGGGGTGTTCGACAACCTGGTAATTAATGAGGTCCTGTTTGATCCGCCCAATCCCGGGGGAGATACGAATCGTGACGGAACCCTGGACACCTCCCAGGATGAATTCGTCGAATTGCTTAATGTGACCGAGGAGGCGTTCGACCTCAGCGGCTACGAGATTCATGATGGGGTTGGTATGCGGCATATATTTCCGGCGGGCACCGTCCTGGCACCAGGACGAGCGATTCTGGTGTTCGGAGGAGGGTCCCCGACAGGATCATTCGGTGGATCTTTGGTTCAGATCGCAAGTTCGGGACTTCTCGGGCTGAACAACAGTGGTGATATCGTAATCCTGAAGACTCCCGGGGGGGGGAGTGATCTGCTCTCGTTGACGTATGATGGAGTCGTGCAGGATGAGGCTCTAACCCGGTCACCTGACGGCAGTGGCGATCTTATCCCTCACTCGACCGCGGGAGGAGCAGGTGGCAATCTCTTCTCACCGGGAACGAGGGTCGATGGAGAGGACTTCGATGGTGCCGTGGAAATAGGGACGATCGACATCGTGGCGTTTCAGGTAGACGTGGAGAGCCAGGAAATCATCGTGGAGGTCTCAGGGCTGAACCCCGCTCTTGAATACAGCTTTGATGTCAGTGTGGATCTTGCAGCAACGGATCCCTGGTTCGCCTTTGAGGTCCTGAACACCGAAGCAGGGACGGAGGTGTCGCCCGGGG
>CAWWCX010000168.1:0-8341 GCA_963935445.1 uncultured Roseibacillus sp. | reverse complement strand
ATTGGCTGTTCAGCGTGGTGCGCTTCGCCCGCTGGACTTGAATTCCTCCAGTTTGGTCCTCAGGGACCGGGCGATCTCGGGCTTTTCTGCGACGAGGTTGTTTTCTTCCCGGGGGTCGGTGGCGAGATTGTAGAGTTGACCCGGGGTGTCGGGAGCAGTGTCGGGGAGGGCGTATTCCTTCAAGTGTCCACGCTGGTAGTTGTTTCCCCCGGAGCCCTTGTGATCGAGATACTTCCATTCGCCTCTGCGGATGGCCAGGGCGAGGCTCATGGTCTGGTGGAGCGTATGGTCCCGGACCGGCTTTCTGGCCTCGCCGAGGAGGACGGGAAGGATGTTGAAGCTATCCTCCGCGGCGTTGCCGGGCAGGCTGGCTCCGGTGATGGCGGCACAGGTAGCCATCAGGTCGGTGAGGCAGACGGTCTGGCTGGTGCGACTGTTCGCCTTTATTCGTCCCGGCCAGCGAGCGACCATGGGGACGCGGTGGCCGCCCTCCCAGTTGTCCCGTTTCACACCGCGCCAGGGGCGGGCTCCATCGTGCTGATACTTCCGGCGCATGTTGACCACCGTCCCAACCTCAGGACCGTTGTCACTGGAGACAATGACAAGGGTGTCCTTGGCGAGGTGAAGTTCATCGAGTTTCTGGAGGAGCTTGCCGATGATGTGGTCGAACTCGAAAATGAAGTCGCCGTGGGGACCGGCCTCTGTCTTTCCCTTGAAGTCCTTTCCGGGAAAGGACGGCAGGTGCACCGCCTGAAGTGAGTGAAACAGGAAGAATGGTTTCCTGGGAATGCGTTTCGCATGGTCGTCCAGAAACTGGAGGCTCTTCTCAAGAAAGACCATGTCCACCTCCTCGAGGTCAAATCCCGGGGCGATCAGGCCGGGCCGGCAGTCGAAGGACCACTCGTGTCTGGGAAGTTTGCTTTTATCGACCGGGCCGGTGGGCGGAACGGGAATACGGTCGCCGTCCATGTAGGCGTAGAGCCAGTCCGTGGTGGGACAGCAGGCCGTGCCGAAGAAGTGATCGAAGCCGCGGTGAATGGGGCCATCCGGCACGGAGCGGCCGTAGTCAACGCGTTTCACTGCCTCCAGCCCGTTCCGGTTGATGGCGTTGCCCTCCCGGTCGAAGAAGGTCATGCCAACGTGCCATTTTCCGAAGAGGGCGGTGGTGTAGCCCTGCTGGCGCAACATGCCGGGCAGAGTGAGGCGGCCTTCCTCAATGAGGCAGGGTCCCCCGACCCCGGTGAAGACCCCACGGTAATTCAGGCGGAAAGCCATGCGCCCGGTCAGGATACTGTAGCGGGTGGGAGTACAGACGGTGGAGGGGCTGTGGGCGTCGGTGAAGAGCAGCCCTTCGCTGGCGAGACGATCGAGATTGGGCGTCCTGACCTTGCTCTGTTCGTTGTAGCAGCTCACGTCGCCATAGCCGAGGTCATCGGCGAGAATGAAGAGGATATTGGGCTTGGATGCAGGTCGTGGAGCGCCCTGCTGCCCGGCGAACACAGGCAAGAAGAGGCACGGGAGGAGAGCGAGCAGGCAGGCCGGAAGCTTCATTGGCGGTATCATTGGCACGTCTTCCCTCATCTTCAACCCTGCGAAAAAGCTAGGAGGCAGCGGGTGCTTGTGCCAGAACGCCCGTTCATGAGTGCAGAATGGATCGATGTCACAGTGGCCCTTGAAAACGGCATGGTGCACTGGGAGGGTGACCCCGAGGTGAAGATCTACCGCCACTTCGAGTTGGGAGTGGACGGAATGCCTTGCAACCTGACCAAGTTGGAGATCAGTGCGCACACCGCCACCCACATGGATGCGATGTGTCATTTCGTAAAGGGCGGGGCAGGCATCGATGAAATGCCGCTGGAGGCCACGATTGGCCCCTGCCGTGTGATCAGCATGGAGCATGTGGAGGACCAGATCCAGCCGGGTGACCTCGAGGGGCTCGACCTTCAGCCGGGAGAGCGCATCATTTTCAAGACGCGCAATACCACGCGCAGCTGGGACATGGCCCCGGTGTTCGACAAGGACTTTGTCTCCATCAGCGAGGAGGCCGGAAAGGTCCTTGCCGGGGCGGGGGTGATGACCGTGGGCGTGGATTATCTCAGTATCGGTGGATTCGAAAAGGACGTGGTGGAAGTGCACCAGGTCATGCTGGGCGCGGGAATCTGGGTGATTGAAGGGCTCTGGCTCCGGGAGGTTGAGGCGGGTGAATACGAATTGAATTGCCTGCCACTCAAGATCAGGGGCGCAGATGGAGCGCCCTGCCGTGCGCTCCTGAGGCCACGATGATGGAATCCAGCAAGTCTCTCCTCTCTTGTGATCATGAAGACTCGATTGTTTGTCATTTTTTCGGCCCTTCTCCTGGGGTGTGTCCCGCCGACAGCCCGTGCAGAGCTTCGTGCGGGCACGGGCCTCGTCGATATCACACCAAAGATGTGGCCCCTTCATCTCCGCGGATCGTTCCACCCGCAAATTGTGGATTCGGCCCGTGATCCGCTTTATGTACGCAGCCTGGTGCTCGATGACGGCGAAACCGCCATCGCAATGGCGCTGGTGGACAGCTGCATGGTACATCGTGATGTTCTTGATCCGGCGCGGGATCGCGCCGCTAAGGCAACAGGGATTCGGGTGGAGAACATCATGGTGTGCGCCACGCACACTCATTCCGCCCCATTCCCCAATGTAGCTCACGACACGCCGGAAGAGCGGGCCTACCAGAAGCAGTTGATGGAGGGAATCGTCGCCTCCCTGACACAGGCCGCCGCGGCGCGACAGGATGCGCGTATCGCCTGGGGCAGTCACAGCCTTCCCGGGGAGGTTTTTAACCGCCGCTGGTTCCTCAAGCCGGGAAAGATGCCGGCCAACCCCTTTGGCAGCAGGGAGGATCAGGTTAAGATGAATCCACCCCGGAACCTGATCGAGCGGCCGGCGGGTCCCACGGACCCGGAGGTCTCGGTTCTGTATGTTGAGGATCTCAGGAGCCAGCCGCTCGCGGTATTTGCAAACTACGCCCTGCACTATGTCGGGAATACGGGCCCGCAGGTATCCGCTGATTATTTCGGTGAATTTTCCCGGCTCATGCCGGTTCGCCTTGGGTCGACCTCAGGAAAATTCGTGGCGATGCTCTCGAATGGAGCAAGTGGGGATATCAACAATATCAACTTTCGTCAGCCGCGCCCCCGCCGGGCGGTTTTTGAGCAGATCACGGTGGTGGCAAGCAAGACCGCGGATGCCGTGACTCGCGCGATCCGCACTGCGCCGAAGCCCTCCTCGGAGATCGGCCTCGGCATGGTGCAGAGGGAAGTCACCCTCAGCCACCGTGACATCCCACCGGAAATCCTGGAGCGGGCGAGGAAGCTGACGGCTGCGCCCCTGAAGGCGGGACAGCGTAAGAATCTGGAGCGCATTTATGCTGAACGGACTCTGGCCCTCGCCGGGGAGCCGGCCACCACCAAGGTGGTGATTCAGGCGATCCGGATTGGAGACCTCGCCATATGCACCCTTCCATTTGAAGTGCTTGTCGAGATCGGCCTCGAGTTGAAAGAGAAGAGTCCGGCCGGAGATACGTTCGTGGTGGAGCTGGCCAATGGGGGCTATGGCTATCTTCCCACTCCCCGTCAGCACGAGCTGGGTGGTTATGAGACCTGGCTGGGTACGAGCAAGGTGCAGGAGGATGCTTCGGAGATCCTGGTGGAGAACCTGCTCGAAATGCTGGGCACCCTCTTCAGGTGACTCCTTATCTTGCGCGCGCCACACGAAGGAGCTCTCCGCCGCCCGGAGGGAGCACTACGGGGATGCTAGTGCCTCCCTCGGTGGTCTTCAGCGAGATCTTCTTCCACGTCCCGCTTTTACGCTGGAGATGCTCCACCGACTCGAGCGGACCCTGGAATGAGAGTGTCGTGGTGCGCTCCTGGTTGATGTCGGCATTCACGGCGAGGAGGTGGACCTGCTTCTTGCTGTCCTCGAAGGTTCCCAGGACGAGGTGTTCCCCGGAGGCCTGGATCCAGTGGTCCTTCGGAAACTCGGCGGCCCCGGGAGCTTCCGGGTGGAAGGGCTTGGTGTGGTAGACCCCGGTGGATTTGAGCCCGACCAGGGTGGGGCCAAGGGGTTGGATGTCCTTCACGACCTGGGCAAGCGGAGGCAGGTTCACACGGGGTACGATCTTTCCGTCGACCAGGACATCGCGGTCGTCCTTCTTCTCGTAGCTGAACATCCATGGCGGCCAGAAGTGAAAGGCTTTCACGCCGTAGGCCAGGCTCGTGTACATGGTGTGGCGCAGTTGAGGAAGCGCAACACCCGCCCCCACACAGCGCATGGCGGGAATGCCGTTTTCCTGAGCCAGTTCGCAGATGGAGCGCAGATAGATGAAGCGCCGGTCGGGGTGGCGCCGGCCATCCCAGTGGTAGTGGTAGAAGTCTAGGATCATCGGCTTCACCGTGGTGACGAACTCATGGTATTCTCCCCAGAGGGCTCGGTTGATGAAGATGGTCGGATGATTGGGGTCAGCCTCCGCGAATCCTTTCGCTATGTTTGCGAATGCGGGAAAGGAACTCCTGCGGCGCCGGTCGGAAATGAAGTAGGCGAACACGCTCTCGTCATCCTTGAGCGTTGCGGCCTGCCTGTGGAGTTCGTTGAGATCTCCAGCACCCAGTCTCGCGTAGAGACCGTTACGACGGCACATTTCAAGGAGGTTGACCTCGCATTCGACCGCATTGAAGCCATGGGACTTGATGAACTGGGCCATCACATCCTGCTGGGCAGGGTCCTTCGGCCACTCGGCCCACGTGACCATCATGAGAGCGGGAACCTGGTAGCGCGGAGCGGGCGGCTTCCCTGCCGGGGAGGGGTCTTCAGCAAGGAGGGCCGTGAAGAGAAGAGGGAGAGCGAGAGTAAGAATAAGTTTCATGTGTTGCCCTTTTGCAGAGTTCTATCATGGCGGAGGTGAAATGGCACGAAGCATGGTTACCACACGTTGGTGGGAGCGCCCTGCGGGACCGGAGTATCGGGGCGGGTGGTGACTTTTCCGGGTGTGCTGGGCTTCGCCCGGCAGGACGCAGGTTTCGTGGTTGGGGGCGCACAGGCCTCGTGCATTCCCCTCCCTTTCATCGCCGGACTCCCCGGTGATTGCCTACAGCCAGTTGGGAGGGAGGTCCTTCTTGGTGTCGTGCAGGATCTCGAGGATGCGGCGTTTCTCGTCCTGCTGGAGGTGCTGGAATCCCTCAATGGGGTCCTTGCTGGTGAGGATCTCGTGCAGCCGCCGGTAGATGGCCCCCTTCATCATGGGGGGAAGGTGCTCGAAGGTAGGCGAATAGATCATGTAGCTGCAGCGATTCTCGAAGATCCTGCCATCGAGTCGGAGATCCTTGAGGGATCGCCTTTCACGGTCAGGGAGACGGGTGGAGGTAAAGGCCCGGCGAAAAGCGGGGTCGCAGGAGACCTTGGGAATGGCCACTTCCTCGCAAAAGAGCATGTAGTCGATGACCTTGTCGCGCCCTTCGATGAACTCCTCAAGGCTACGCCCCTTCGCCAGCTTGCTCATGTCGGTTTCCTTCGGATCGAGCTTGCTGTCGAAGAGGGACTGCCGGGCTCGATAGGAGGCTTCCACGAGGCGGTGATGCATGGTGACCTGGTGATCGAAGACAAGCAGGGCGGCAATATCACTCCCGGGCGCGGGGTAGGCGTCGGTTTTAAAGAACCTGTCGAGCTTCTCGAGGTTGGCGAATTGCTCGCGATCGATGGTGACCTTGCCTCCCTCGCGGGAGGCGATGGCATTGCCCATGTGGCGCATGGAGCCATGATTTCCACTTACGAACCATCCACCGTAGCGGTCGGTGAGGGGGATGTGGTGGCCGGAACGCCGGTATTCATCGAGGCTCAGGAGGGAACGCCCGCTTTGATCCGGGTAGACGGAGCGCCCGAGCGATCCAGGAAGAAAGTTCGTGGCGTCTCCGGCATGACATCCGAGACAGGACCGGGTGCGCGCGAGGAGTGGGGACTTCCCATCCCCCAGCTGGCGCTGGAAGTAGAAGATCGGGCCCAGTTCGGGGTCGAAGCTCGCAATTTCAATTCTCCCGTTCGGCATCCAGCCGAGGTAAACGGACTCATTGAAGTAGATCGCCCGGGGGTTGCTGTGGGAGACCGCCCGGCGCTGCAGGCTGGTCTTGGAGAAGACGAGCACCTGGGTATCCTTGTGGAGCTGAAGCTCCTTCAGGAACCGTTCGACGAGGGGCTTGCCGGGCTTTTCATTGATGATTACTTCCCCGCGCTGCACGCGCTTCATGAGAAGGGTAGTGGGGTCCTTGGCGTCCTTGCTGAAGTAGCCGTGCGGTTCCAGGTCGTAGTCATTATAGAACTGGGCCAGGGCAAGGGGAGTGGCGGCGAGGGCGCCGAGGATTGATAAGAGGCTCGTCTTTTGCATGAATCCGCTGGGAGAAGTATCCGGCGACAGGGAGGGATCTTTCAAGGAGATAGCGCGGGGCCGGCGTTCCCTCTGCCGCGGCCCGTGATGCCCTGAGGCCAGTATTTGCGTCGGGAATCACGCTCCTGGCTCCTGTCCGGGGCCTGTGAGCAGGTGTAAGAACGGTTTTCCCGAATTAGGAGCGGCGTGGTTGTGGCGAGCTGCTATATTCGGAATCCTTCGCCCCTGATGAAAGTTCTCCCCCCGGCCTGTCTGACCGCCTGCGCCCTGTTGTATGGAGCCGGTCTCCGGGGATGGGCCGCGGAGTCGGTCGGGACAGAGGGGTCTGCCGAGGTGTTGGAGAAGCTGGTAGGCCAGCTTGCGGATGAACGATTCGCCGACCGGAGGGTTGCCACGGAGAAACTGATCGCAGCGGGGGCCCCCGCTCTCCCGTTTGTGCTGGAGGCGGCCCTGGGAGAAGACCCGGAGCGCTCGGCCCGGGGCCTTGGCATCCTGATCGCGTACTGGGATACGTTCGACCCGGAACTCGTCAAGGCCACCCTGGTGGCCCTGGAGTCCGAAGTGGAGCGTGGGAGGGCTGGAGCAGGTGGCCTGCTGGAGAAGGTCGTGCATGGGGGGCGGGGCAGGTCGGCGCGCTACCTCACCAGTCTGGGCCTGCTCGTCAGCGAGACTTCCCGGGAGATTTCGCGAGTGCGCATAGGCGAGGACTGGAAAGGCGAGGACAAGGACCTGCGTCACCTCCTGAGGTTCCCGGAGATCAAGATTCTCAACGTGAGCGAGACCGGGGTAGGGGATGAGGTGATGGCCCTGCTCTCCGGCTTTCCGGCCCTCGAGAAACTCTACCTGGGCAAGACTCGAATCACGGCTGCAGGCATGGCCGAACTCCGGAAGGCGCGGGGTGTTGAATACCTTTCCCTGCAGGGCCTGGAAATAGGAAACGAGGCGGCAGCGCATGTGGCTCCCATGACCGGCCTGAAGCATCTCGGGCTGGACTTCACGAGGATGACTGATGATGCCCTGAAGCACGTAGAGGGCCTCGAGAACCTGGAAACGCTTTGGCTCAATGGCTTGGAAATCAGGGGGCCGGGCCTCCAACACCTCGAAGGCCTTCCCGGCCTTTCCAAGCTCATCTTTGCCAAGTCGCCCATGGGGGACGCGGCCATGCCGTACGTGGGCAGGCTGGCGCAGGTGCGCTACCTGGGTCTCGATGATACCAAGGTCACGGATGCCGGGATATCCCACCTGGCCGGCATGAAGAGCCTGGAAAAACTCTGGCTGAACCGGACGGCCGTGGGAGATGGAGCGATTACGGCCCTCGGCAGACTCACGAGCTTGAAGCACCTCTACCTGGGGGGCTCGAGGGTGACCCCGGAGGGATTGAAAAGGCTGCGGGAGTTGATTCCGGGCTGCGAGGTGGAGATGGAATGATTGAAGGGCAGCCCATGGGCGGGCAAGAGGTGTCGTGCCGCTGTTCCTATTTCCTCCACCCGTTCTTCCTGAGATAGTCCGGGATTGAGATGGGTTTGCCGCCCTGGCGAATGCTTTCGTCGGCCGCTTCCATGAACGCGTAGATTTCGAGGGTAAGCTCCGGCTTCACGGGTGGCGTGCCGGTGCGGAAGAAAGTGACGATTTCGCGCAGCATGGGTGTGTAGTCACCGCCGGACTTCTGCTCGACGATGGCCTTGGTCCCGAAGGCCGTGACCTTGTAACCGGTCTTTCCGCCGCGGATCCCCTGCAGCGTTCCGATGCGCCCGTTGGCCCACTTCCCGGTTACCACGATGGTGTTCTCCGTTTCGGTGGCGACAACACGTTCGCATCCCGGTCCCAGGACAGTGAAAAGGGATTCCGTGGGATGAATGCCATACCAGAAGAGACTGGGATGATGTGGTTCGGAGGGGGCGGGGCCGTAGGAGATGGCGGAACGGAGTT